>CAIQOG010000445.1 GCA_903873355.1 uncultured Bacteroidales bacterium | reverse complement strand
TATAACTTCATTGAATAATGCAGGTTCAACCTCTTTTATAATAGCTAAGGATTTTCGTACCCGGTCAGGATTCCATTTAGCATTAAGCAATAAATCCTGTGAATAGATAGGTTGCATTACAACCAATAAAAGGATGGTCATTATTTGTTTCATATAATTCATTTTTAGATTAGCTTGATTTGATGATTCTGTTACTGAGCAACTTCGAATTTCTGGGTTTACCCGATGCTGCAATGCCACTGGTTGTACGTTTATCCAGTTTGTTTTTTTTGGTGATTCTTACTATTACTTTACTCATATAATATGTGGTTTAATATTTTCCCATGAACTTATTGGCCATTTTAGTTATCACAAACGTTTCTTTAAAATCTTCAATGGCATCTTGTATCACCCCACATTTGTCATACTCTTCATGTAGCATAAAATATATCAAAGTCTCATAGGCAATGGAGAGGTTTTCAAGGGGGCGATACCTTTTAAAAAATTCTATCTGCCCATCTTTAATGGATTGATAAAAATCAAGATGGCTGTTTCTTAATCTTATTTCCGTTTCGGCAATTAATTTGTCAAGCATACGATCGAATTCGCCTTCTGACTGACTGTTGTCATTATTCATACTCATTATTTTAAAATTTTAACTCTTCTTACATTTAGTGGATTGCTCCTATAGATCAATACCCTGATTGGGAATAACAGGATCTTTAGCAGCAAGAAAATAATTGCTTTAACCGTGCTTAGTAAAAAGTAAAGGCCGCTGTCGTTTGGTTTATTATTCATGGTCTAAATCATTTATTAATGAAACAATGGCCAACTCCTCTCTGAAAGGATGTGCATCATCATAAATCAATGGCACAATACTGTTACCGGCTATATCAATATATCCGGCTTTCCCATTTAAAAAAACCGCCGCTAATCCATCGCTAAAGCTCCATGCCCAATCGTACATAAACGGTACAGTCACTTTCCCTGATTTACCAATAAAACCAAAACCATGATTGGTTTCTTTTGCCGAATTCGGTTTATTCGTTTCAATTATATAACCAGACGAATCAATCGAACCCCAATTTGGATTAAGCGAAACACGGGCAAATCCATTTTTAAATACGGCTGTACAGTCGCCCATTTCATTTTCAGCATTAAAAACAAACGGTATCACCGTGTTACCTTTTGTATCAATAAAACCCATCTTATTATTTACTCTCACACTACAAAGCCCTTCACTAAATCCAAAACCAGTGTGGTCGTATAGAAGAGGAATTACCAATTCGCCACTTAAATTTATAAAACCCCATTTCCCGTTTTTGTTTACCGCCGCAAGCCCATTCTTAAACGAGTTTACAGTGCGGTACTGACATTCCACAATTATTTCATTTCGTGGATTTAAAAAACCAAAGCGACCATTCTTTTTCACCCTGGCAAGTCCTTCTTCGAAGTCGTCCACCAATTGGTATGAACATTTAATAACCTGATCTCCTTTGGAATCTATAAATCCCCAGCTGTCATTGATTTTTACTACTGCAAAACCTTCGTGAAAATCCAATATGCTGTCATAAATATTGTCGGTAATAGGTTGGCCTGACGTATTGATCACACGCCATTTGTCATTCAGCTTTACAGTGGCCATTCCTTCTTTAAAACAGTTTGCATTGTCATACTGAATTGGTATTTTTAGTTCATTCTGTAGTCCGAGATAACCCCACTTGTTGCCCTGCCTGACGGGAGCGAGACCGTCGTGAAAACTACGGGCTTCCTCATAAATACAAGGGATTTTTAGGATACCCTTTTTATCAATGTACCCAAATTTATTTTGTTTTTTAACAAGGGCCATGCTGTCATTGAAATTCATGATAAGATCAAATGATTGATCACTAACTCGGTTATCC
>CAIQOG010000444.1 GCA_903873355.1 uncultured Bacteroidales bacterium | reverse complement strand
GCTTCAGCTCAATATGTTTTCGAGACTGAAGTAAAAGGATGCTTAATTCACAATGACAATATACTATTGTCATTCGTTGGAAATCACAATTGGAAAGAATTTCCGGCTACTCCTTCAAAAATTGAAGTGAGCGTTACGCCCAATACACAAAACGGATTAGCCACTTATACAGTGGCTGCAACTATTTATTGCCCTCGTTTTAAACTCACAAAAATGGGTGAGTTCAATTCCCTGGCGTTGAGAAAAATTCTCTTGAAAATAGAAACGGTAAACGGTGATGTGCTGGTTATCGGTGACAAGTCGAATCCTTTGAATGTTCTGGTTGAACCATTGACACCTTCGGCAGTAAATGGATATTCCGGAATTAAACTGTCAATTTCAGGTATTTTGACCCATTCTGCACTCTGTTTGGTCGGCTAATAAGTCCTTTAATTCCTTTTCTAATAGCAGTATTCTTGCAATTCAATTGGCAAGGATACTGCTTTTTTTATTTCAACAAATCGCTTATGCTCTACTTACACAACATATTAAATGGAATTTGGATGATGGATGAAGCTTATGCTGCAAACTATCTTCCATTGGTAGCTTCATTTATCAAAGGAGAACAAATGACTGCAAAGCCAACTGAAGTTGAATTTAATAAAAGAAATTCTATTCAGTTTGCCACATTCCCAAATGATGTTTTGTCAGTTTCGTCAAACTCAACCGGCATAACACCCGAAAATGCACCCCAAGGCTCAATTGCCATTATCAATATCGCCAACGCAATCACCAAGCAAGACCAGGAATGTGGCCCTGCCGGAATGAAAACCAAATCCGATTTATTGAAACGCTGCTATGCCAACGACAATATCAATTCGGTGGTATTGGTAATTGATTCGGGCGGTGGTCAGGGAATGGCCATGCGCTTAATGGCTGAAACCATTTCGCAAAAGAACAAACCGGTTGGCGCATTTATCGATGACAACTGCTGCTCTGCTGCATACGGCATTGCTTCCGGCTGTGATTTCATTGTGGCCAATAGCAATCAAGCTCAAATCGGAAGCATTGGAACGTATATCACCATTGCTGACTACACCGAAAAGTTCAAGCAAATGGGCGTAAACCTGATTGAGATTTACGCTTCTGCTTCGACAGATAAAAACAAAGAATTTTTTGATGCGATACAGGGAAACCCTGAACCGATTCGCGCCATAGCCAATCAGTTCAACGAACACTTTTTATCCCTGATTGAATCCAACCGGACGGACAAGCTGAAAGCTGATCGTACAGTTTGGGGAACAGGGAAAGTGTATTTCGCAGAAAAGGCTTTGGAACTGGGCTTGATAGATGGAATTGATACGCTTGAGAATTTTATAAATTATTTTAATACCTGATAAATGACAAAAATCTTATCGACTGCTGCTTACAATGTCCTGAAAGGGAAAGCAGACAATTTTGATGCTGTTGTAAATGCTGTTGTTGCAAGCAACGATGGTGTGGCAGCAGAAGATGTGACCCTTGAAACTATTCAAGCGGCCATTTCGAACGATGACGTTTCGGAATCAACGGAACGTGTGACTGAACTCGAAGCTTCAGTGGAAACATTGACCACTAAAGTAACTGAGTTGACTACTGAACGGGATAGCTTAAAAACTGAGAATGTTGCTTTGGCAGCCCTACCAGGAGCAGCAAGCGTAATCCAAACGCCACAGGCTGATGCCAATGCTGATGATTCAGCTGATAGCATGGTTGCCTTTGCCGACAAACACAAGGGCGATACATTAGCTATTGCCGCAGAGATGCAAAAACGAGGTCTAACCAAAAAACATTCTTAGAAAATGGCCACAAAAATTATTGATGTAGCAGCCTTAACTGAAGCTGCAAAAACGTACGATTCAGTACTTCGCGTACTACCTTTTTTCAGTTTGGAAGAATGTGCCAGTGCTCTGAGATTGAATGTGCAGGAAGTAGAGAACGAACATGTGATTGTAAACAAACGTCGGTTGGCAGGTGCCACCGGTCCGTACAAGCAAGGCATGAATATCACCTATAAAACGGAGATTGCGAAATTCTACGAAAGTGCTTTGAAACCGGAATTGATTGTATCGAAAACCAAAGACAATATCCTGAATTACCAGGATAAAAAAGTATTGGTTTCGGCAGGCTCAACCTTGGATTTGAAAAGCAAGAAACACCCGCTTGAACAAATGATTGTTCAAGACGAGGTACGCTCACATGCAGAAGATGTTGTGTTTTCGTTGTTCTTCGCTGAACGCGATGAAAACGTATTCTCACCGGCTACTGCTTTTACAGGTTTTTTCCCTGCTATGGATATGCTCGTAACTGAAGGTTACATTGCTGCCGGACAAAAGAACTTAGTGAACACAGGAGCATTTGCAGAACCGGCTAACGATACCGACTATACCGCCTACGAAAAATTGGTGGATTGGATTGGCTCTTCACACCCGATGCTTCGTTCCTCTCAAGGTGGAACGCCACAGTTATTGCTTTCGCAAGCAGTACTGAAAGCTGTTCGAAATGCTATGCGTAAAAAACTTCGCATGTTCGATTATCCAAGCATGGAACAGGTATTACAATCGGTTCGCGACGATGCATTCTGCCCCGGACTTCTTTTCTCAACACACGAAGCGTTGGGAACTGGCTCAAAACTGGTATTGCAGAAAGTAGGAAATATGGATATTGGTTTCAATACCGGAAGATCCAATCAATTCATGCAGGTGCGTAACATTTTTGAGGATCCAAACGAAGTTCAATTTTGGATTGAAGCCGCTTATGGTGTTCGTATTCGCG
>CAIQOG010000443.1 GCA_903873355.1 uncultured Bacteroidales bacterium | reverse complement strand
GTTTACTCAGACCGTAGCGTTCAATTGCTTCAATAATTTCTTCTGCCATGTTTTTATAGTTAAATGGTTAAATGGTTAATGTGTTGTCCGGTTTATATTGGTAATAACCAATGAACTGGTTAACAGATTAACTCAAAAACTTATTTCATTGCCTGATTGGCTGTTATTGTAATCATTTTCACGATATCGTCTACCGAACAACCACGTGAAAGATCGTTGATAGGAGCTGCCATTCCCTGCAAAATAGGACCTACAGCTTGTGCGCCCGAGAAACGCTCCACCATTTTATAGCCAATGTTCCCGGCTTGTAAATCGGGGAAAACCAATACATTAGCGTGTCCTGCAATTTTGCTTCCCGGTGCTTTGCTTTGTCCAATGGCAGGAACTAATGCTGCATCAGCTTGCAATTCTCCATCGATCATCAATTCAGGTGCCATTTCTTTGGCTATGCGGGTTGCCTCCACCACTTTGTCAACAAATTCATGTTTTGCACTTCCTTTCGACGAGAAGCTCAACATTGCCACACGTGGTTCATAACCACAAATAACACGAGCTGTATCAGCCGTACAAACTGCAATCTGCGCTAGTTCTTCGGCTGTAGGATTTGGATTTACAGCACAATCAGCAAAAACCAGCAAGCCGTTTTCACCATATTGAGTAGCCGGTGTAAACATCAGAATTGCTCCCGATACCACTTTAATTCCCGGTAATGTTTTTACAATCTGGAAAGCCGGACGAAGAACATTTCCGGTGGTATTTTGTGCTCCGGCTAATTCGCCATCGGCATCACCATTTTTAATTATCAAACAACCCAAATACAAAGGATCTTTAGCCAGCTTAGCAGCTTCTTCTGCTGTCATGCCTTTAGTTTTGCGTAGTTCAAAAAGCAAATTGGCGTAAACAGGCATTTTCGAGTCTGTTTCAGGATCAACTATTTGAGCATCAGCGATATTCGTGAGATTGTTTTCAGCAGCCAATCGGGTGATTTCAGCCGTGTTTCCAATCAAAATAAGTTTGGCAGCTTTTTCTTTCAGAATAATATCAGCTGCTTTAAGCGTCCTGAGTTCAGTGCCTTCAGGCAACACGATACGTTGCGGATTGGCTTTGGCGCGAGCCATAATTTGGTCAAGCAGGTTCATTTTTAATATATAAAGTTAGGTAATTCGTTGAGAGTAAGCTGTCTTCGGGCTGAAAAACGGTACAAAGATACAGCATTATTCTAAAATTGCAATGTCGGGATTGCACTTTTTTGTAATTAATTGATATTATGTCAGATTGTATATCAAAAATGTCAATTTTTAGAGTATTTACGATTCAATTTTCAATTTTCATGCGATGTTTTTTTACAGATTAAAAGTAGAACATCGCCAAAAATATTTCTCAACTGAAAAGGATTTATTTTCCGCTCAAATATTGATCAGGCCACGTTGTATTTTCAATTTTCAAGGCAAAATACGGATTGCGCAGTAACTCACGACCAAAAAGAATCATGTCTGCTTTTCCATCGTTCAGAATTTCAGTAGCTTGCTCTGTTGATGTTATAAGTCCGACTGTCGAAGTAAGAATTCCGGTTTTGCGAACAGCTTCGGAAAGCTGAACCTGATAACCGGGACCAGGCTGAATTTTCTGGTCTGAAATGTTTCCGCCTGATGAACAGTCGATTAAGTCAACTCCGACGTTTTTAAGAATAGCAGCAAGTTTCACCGTTTCTTCCACATTCCAGCCGCCTTCAGCCCAATCGGTAGCCGATAAACGCACAAACAGTGGCAAATCATCGGGCCAAACGGTTTTTACAGCTGAAATTATTTCTGTAATCAGCCTGATCCTGTTATCAAAACTTCCGCCATATTCATCGGTGCGTTGGTTTGTGAGTGGCGAAAGGAATTCATGAATCAGATACCCGTGAGCTGCATGAATTTCGAGCACTTTAAAACCGGCATATTTAGCCCTGAAAGCTGCTGTTTTAAAATGATCAACAATTGCTTGAATAGCCTGAATGGTCAATTCAATGGGAGCTTGTTCGTCGGCTTCGAACGGAATAGCCGATGGTGCTAGAGTCGGCCAACCACCTTCTTTAACCGGAATTTGTTTAGCTCCCTGAACAGGAATTTGATGTGATGCTTTTCGTCCGGCATGGGCAATCTGAATTCCGGCTACTGCACCGTGATTATGAATAAATTCGGTAATTTTCTTTAATTCAGCGATTTGCTCATCTTTCCACAAGCCTAAATCACAGGGAGTTATTCGTCCTTCGGGGGTCACGGCCGTCGCTTCGACTATGATTAATCCAACTCCACCAACAGCACGTGTGCCGTAATGAACGTAATGCCAGTCGGTGGCAAATCCATCAGTTGCCGAGTACTGACACATGGGCGACATGCCGATGCGGTTTTTGAATGTTACTGATTTAATGCTGAGTGGTTGATTTAAAGTAGCCATAGCCTCTGAATTTTGATAATCAAGTTGTTTGATTTACAAAAATGCAAAAAATATTTTGATAAATTGCTTTGAAATTTAAAAATTAAAGCTCTGTACTTAAAATCATTCAGGACT
The DNA here is from genome assembly GCA_903873355.1 of uncultured Bacteroidales bacterium. The sequence goes on along the minus strand of CAIQOG010000443.1, from coordinate 7,085 downwards.
TTTAAAGCTGAATTTCAACAAATAATTCTAAAACCTGAAAATGATTTTTGAAAAAAACATATTTTTCCAGTCTTCTTAAGTAGTGGAAACAATAAAAATCGTATTTTTGTAGCTAATACAAAGCAAAATTAACAATTTGGTATTATCAGAAAAATAAAAGCTTAAATAAATGAAGATAAGTATTGTAAACCGCTCAAAACATGCACTTCCCGAATATGCCACTCCACTTTCAGCCGGTATGGATATACGTGCGAACATTGACGAACCCATCGTTCTGAAATCATTGGAACGAAAATTGATACCAACTGGTTTGTTTATAGAACTTCCTGAAGGTTACGAGGCTCAGATTCGCCCGCGCAGTGGATTAGCTATAAAAAAAGGAATTACAGTTTTAAATTCGCCGGGAACGATTGATGCCGATTATCGGGGCGAAATTTGTGTAATACTGGTGAACCTTTCGGCTGAAGATTTTGTAATAAATGATGGCGAGCGTATATGCCAAATGATTATTGCCGAGCATGCTCAGGCTGAATGGATTGAAGTAGCTGAACTTGGCGAAACTGACCGTGGTGTGGGAGGATTTGGTCACACGGGAAAACATTAAATAGTTGACAGTGAGCAGTTATCAATCAAATTCTCCGGTCATTCTGATTTTGAACCTAATGAATAAAAGATATTTTCTGTTTTTGGCTTTCGTTTTTCCTCTTTTTTCGTACGCTGCAACCAAAAAACCGGTTGATAAGAGTACGAAAATAAGTTATTTATCAGAATCAGAACAACGTCGGTTTGATTATTTTTTTTACGAAGGACTGAAGCAAAAAGAAAACAGTCAGTACGATCAGGCACTGGAGACTTTTCGCTTATGTGCCGTTCTTGATTCGCTTGATGCCGGCGTGCAGTCAGAGCTTGGACTGTTGTATGGCGCTACCGGTTTTACCGCTGCGGCCCTTCGTTGCATGGAAAAAGCGATACAGACCGACCCTACAAACTGGTGGTACAATGTGCAGTTAATCAGTATGTATTCCGAGCAAAAAAACTGGAAACGATGCATTGAAATAGCCACTAATCTACAGAAACTTTATCCGAATAAAGAAGAAGTTTACACGATGCTGGCTTCGTTTTACAAGGAAACCCGTCAATTTGAAAAGGCCATTGCTGCTTACGAACGGCTGGAAAATCTGTCGGGTATAAATCAGGGACTTTCGCTCGAAAAATTTCAGTTGTATATCCTGCTGAATAACAGGAAGAAAGGAATTGCCGAGATTGACAAACTGGTAAACAAATATCCTTCCGAATCGAGGTATAAGGTTTTTCGGGGTGACATTTATCTGCAGCAGAACATGCCTCAGCAGGCATTTCAAATTTACCAGCAAGTGTTGAAAGACGATCCGCAGAACGCCTTTGTTTATGTGTCACTTTCCAATTACTACAAGTCTGAAAATCAGCCGGAAAAAGCTGTGGAATCGATAGTAGCCGCATTGAAAAATGAACAGTTGGACGTGGATACGAAAGTACAGGTGTTAGGACAATATGTCGAAAAACTGATTCGCGATTCCACCAAGTTTAGCGAGACTGAAAGTTTGTTTAAATTGTTGGTCGACCGTTATCCAATGGAAGAACTTGTCCATAGTTATTACGCGGTGTATTTGCAGGTACAAAAGCGGAATGCGGAGGCCATTTCGGAACTGGAATCGATGCTGAATATCAATTCAAAAAATGACCAAACGTGGATGCGCTTGATTCAGATTTATATTGGCGAAAAGAATTTCAAACAGATATTGGCGGTAACCGACCGTGCCATTCAGAATTTGCCTAAAACATCGGCCTGGTATTTTTACCGGGGCATTGCTGAGTTTCAGTTGGTTGAATATCCGGCGGCATTAGTTTCTTTCAAAAGTGGGTTGCCATTTATTACTGCCGAACAAACCGATTTGAAAAGTGATTTTTATGCACAAATTGCAGATATTTATTTCAAAGTTGAGAAAAAAGATTCGGCATTTGTGAATTATGAACACGCACTGAAAGCCAATCCGAAGAATATTATGGTAATGAATAATTATGCGTATTATCTTTCGCTGGGGAAAGACGATCTCAAAAAAGCGGAGCGAATGAGTGCAAAAACGGTGGAACTTGAACCAAAAAACAGTACCTATTTAGATACCTATGCCTGGATTTTATATCAGGAGGCAAATTATTCACTGGCAAAATATTATATTGAACGGGCGATTGATAATATGAAAAAGGATGAGGAATCTGCTGTGATATGGGAACATTACGGCGATATTCTGTGGATGACAAAGAATGATGATAAAGCGCTGAAAATATGGCAAAAATCGTTTGAAGCCGGAAATAAAACCGATGATTTGAAAAAGAAAATTGAGAACAAAGGATGGAAAAGAGAAAAATAGTTGGTAGTTGGCAGTCGGCAGTTTATTTTATGCTGGTTTTATTTGTAGGTTTTACAAGTTGTAAAACAGTGAAAACTATCACAAAACCGACTGAAATTAAACCAAATCCGGTTGTGCAAATTATCGAGCAAGTGCAAAAAAATCAACCGCAATTCAAGACTGCTAACGTAAGTAAAATGTCTATGGAGCTGCAAATTGGTGAGCGAAAAGTGAATGTTTCGGCTACCTGCAAGATTAAAAATGATTCGGTACTGTATCTCTCCATTCAGCCTTTTTTGGGAATCGAAATGTTCAAAGCCGAATTCACTACCGATAGTATGAAAGTGTTTGATAAAATGAATCGACGCTATTATGCCGCTGATTATTCGTATTTTAGCACCCGTTTTGGAGTGGATGTCAATTTTTACAGTTTACAATCGTTACTGACAGCACGATTTTTCTGTGTAGGACAAAAGAATGTACAGGCCGACAGTTGTCATTTGCTAATTTTGCCGACAGGACAATACTCAATTGCGTTTGAAACAAAAAAAATGACACAGGCAACCGAAATATCAGAAAAGTATTTAATTAAACAGGTTTTGTTGACAACCAAAAAAAGTAGTTATCAGTTGCAGAACGCTTATGATGATTATTTGCTGGAAAATGATGTAAATTTTCCACAAAAAATTAATCTGAAAATAAGCAGTCAGAAGACCAAAGCTAGTTGTGATTTTTCTATTCTGAAAGTGGCTTTTGATACAGATATTAAGTTTATACCAACAAATTCTGAGCGTTTCACACGCGCCGACATTGACCAATTGCTAAAAAAATAACACGATGATAATACAAAGATTGAAACGATTTCTGATTTTGGTAATTATGCTGACAATGACTTTTGGTGGTTTGTTGGCACAAACAGTCAAAGAACTGGAGTTGCAGCGCAAACAGGCACTTCAAAAGCTTGAAATTACCAGCAAAATGCTGAATGAAACCAAGAAATCGCAAAAAAGTTCGTTGAATAAACTCACTATTATTTCCAAGAATATCAACGAACGGAAGACACTTATCAAAAATATCGGTACCGAAATCGGTAAACTGGATCAGCAAATTGGGCAGCTGAATCAGGAAAAAGTGCGTTTGGAAGGCAATCTGAAAGCCTTAAAAGCCGATTATGCCCGACTGGTGGAAGAAGCGCACATCAACCGCAGTTTGTATGCCAAAATTATGTTCGTGCTCTCGGCAAAATCGTTCGACCAGTCGTATCGCCGTTTGCGTTATTTGCAGGAATTCAGTGATTACCGCAAACAACAGGTTTATAAAATTGAAGGGATAAAAGTCCAGATTGAACATAAAAATGATAGCCTGCAGGTACATAAAACCACTAAAGTTCAGGTTGTAAAGCAGAAAGAAACTGAAGCAAAAATTCTGACCAAAGACCAGCAAAAAGAAAAAGTATTGCTTACCGATTTGCAGAAGAAAGAAGCAAAACTACGTGCTGATTTGAAAATACAGCAGAAAAAAGCTGCCGAACTCAATAATAAAATTGAACGGTTGATTGCCGAAGAAATTCGTAAAGCCGAAGCAAAACGTGCAGCAGCTGAAAAGAAACGCCTTGCCGAGGAACAGGCAACCGAGAAAAAACACACAACCGAAGAAGTAAAAACGACAAAACCCGGTTCTAAAAAAGAACCAAAACAAACTGCTGAAGTTTCAAAACCAACGACGAGCCCATCTGTTTCGCTGCTGACAAAAGAAGAAACGCTTATTTCCGGGAATTTTGAGCGCAATCAGGGACGTTTGCCATGGCCAACTTCCAACGGATTTATCAGTGGACATTTCGGAATTCACGAACATCCGGTTTTGAAACACGTAACTACCAATAACAAAGGGATTTATATTCAAACTCCGGTTGGAAGTTCGGCGCGGGCAGTGTTCGAAGGTGTCGTTACACAACGCTTTTCAATTCCTGGAAGCAACAATGCGGTGATTATTCAGCATGGGAATTACCGAACCGTTTATGCCAATCTGACACAGATTTTTGTGCGTGAAGGTGATCATGTTACTGCTAAACAGGCCATTGGTAAAATTTATACCGACGACGAGCGCGACAATAAAACTGAATTATATTTTCAGGTTTGGAATGGGAAAAACCTCCAAAATCCGGAAAGTTGGATAGCACGTTAGTTTATTGAGTTTTTATGTATATTGGTTAATTAGTTTGAAATAAAAAGATGGTAAAAAGGTGGAAGTTTTACTGCTTACCGTTTACCGTTTACTGCTGATTTTATGGAAGAAATAGAAATTACACAACAGGTTGATTATGGTGATAGCAATATTATCACCCTCGAAGGTCTCGAACATGTTCGTCGTCGCCCCGGTATGTATATCGGTAAGTTGGGCGATGGAACACATGGCGACGATGGAATTTATGTGCTGCTGAAAGAAGTGCTCGACAACTGTATCGACGAGTACCGCATGGGTGCCGGAAAAAACATCGAAGTAACGGTGAATGACGGTCACGTGGAAGTGCGTGATTACGGTCGTGGAATTCCGTTAGGAAAGATGATTGACGCGGTATCTATTATGAATACCGGTGGTAAATACGATTCCAAGGCGTTTAAAAAATCGGTTGGGTTGAACGGTGTCGGGACCAAGGCTGTGAATGCGCTTTCGTCCTCTTTCGTAGTGCAGAGTTTTCGCGATGGACAAAGCCGCCGTGCCGAGTTTGTGCAGGGAAAACTGACCAAAGACAGCGAAATTTTTGATGATAATACCGACCGCGGAACCTACGTGTATTTTATACCTGACGAAACACTTTTTATAGGCTACAAATACCAGGATGAGTTTATCGAAACCATGCTGCGCAACTATGCGTACCTCAATACCGGCCTGACTATCAACTTCAACGGCAAGAAAATCCTGTCTAAAAATGGTTTGCTCGATTTGCTGAACGAAAACCTGACTTCCGACCCACTGTATCCTATTATTCACCTACGTGGCGAAGATATCGAAATTGCATTTACCCACAGCGACCAGTACGGTGAGGAATATTACTCGTTCGTAAATGGACAGCACACCACGCAGGGCGGAACTCACCAAAGTGCATTCCGCGAAGCTATTGCACGCACTATAAAGGAATTCTTCAATAAAAATCAGGAACTTACCGATATCCGAAACGGAATTATTGCTGCAGTAGCTATTAGTGTGGAAGAGCCGGTATTCGAAAGCCAGACCAAAACCAAACTTGGTTCGCGCGATATGTCGAAAGATGGTATTTCGGTGAATAAATTTATTTCCGATTTTCTGAAAAAGGAGCTCGATAACTACCTGCATCGCAACAGCGAAACGTCAGCAACCCTGCTTCAGAAAATTCAGGATTCGGAAAAAGAACGAAAAGCCATAGCCGGTGTAACCAAACTCGCGCGTGAACGTGCCAAAAAGGTGAATCTGCACAATAAAAAACTCCGCGATTGCCGTATGCATTTTAATGATACGCTGACAAAAGATGAAGCCAAAAATCAGTTAATTGAGAATTCGTGCATATTTATTACTGAGGGCGATTCGGCGAGCGGTTCAATCACAAAAAGCCGCGATGTGAATACACAAGCCGTGTTCAGTTTGCGTGGAAAACCCCTCAACAGCTATGGTTTGACTAAGAAAATTGTATACGAAAACGAGGAATTCAATCTCCTTCAAGCAGCACTGAATATCGAAGATGGTATTGATAATCTGCGCTACAATAAAGTAATTGTGGCTACCGATGCGGACGTCGACGGTATGCACATCAGGTTGTTGCTGATTACTTTCTTCCTGCAGTTTTTCCCCGATTTGATTAAAAAAGGACACGTACATATTCTTCAAACTCCACTTTTCCGGGTACGAAACAAAAAAGAAACGTTCTACTGCTATTCGGAAGAAGAAAGGCAGTCGGCTATGGCAAAAGTGGGTGCAAATCCTGAAATAACCCGATTTAAAGGGCTTGGTGAAATCTCACCCGATGAGTTTAAGCACTTTATTGGCAAAGACATGCGCCTCGATCAGGTAACGCTGAAAAAAGAAGATGCCGTACAGGATTTATTGTCGTTTTATATGGGCAAAAATACCTCCGAACGTCAGAACTTTATCATTGATAATTTGGTGGTGGAAGAAGACGTGTAAAAGAATTGACGATTTATTCATTTACGATTTACGATTGGAAAAAAGATTATGAAAAAGACATTATTCTTAGTTTTATTACTTTCTGTATTGTTTTCATGCTCAAAAAAACAATCAGACAATAATAAAAATGATACATATACTGAATTAGCAGATTCCTTGTTTCTTTATAAAAACATTGCAAATACTGATTTTGTAAAACATATATATTTCTCTGATGACAATCTTTGTTATTCAGACTCAACAAAAAAACATAAGTTAATTTCATTAGATGAAAATGCCAAGTTAAATATTACTGTTCCAATTATCTCAAAACAAACAGGCGCAGAAAAAGGATATATAAAATCATATGTCAATGCATATTATGTCTCTAAACAAAAGAAAGTAGGTAGGTGTCAACCAATAATAATTTATTGTTCAGGCGATGATTATATGTCTCTAATTTTAGTAGTTTTAGATTCAATAAATCATGCAAAATCAGGGATAATTATTTGGGGAGGAGAATTTGGAGGACCTTATGAAATTAATGATTCTATTTCCTGT
>CAIQOG010000442.1 GCA_903873355.1 uncultured Bacteroidales bacterium | reverse complement strand
TTTTGGGTCAAAGGTGTCGGTTTGTGAGGGACCGCCATCTAGATAAATCAGAATAACCGATTTTGCCTGTTGTGCTGTCAATGAACTTATTAGCAGCATAAAAAGTATGATACTCAGAATTTTTATTTTTTACATGATAAGTCCGGTTTAGTGGTTATATAAAAATTCAGTGCTATTTAATTCCAACCAGACCAAATCGTAACACAATTGTTTGGTTGTCAGTTTGTTTTTTGCTGCATACGAATTATAAAGCTGAAGTTCCTCAGTTGTGGGATAGCGCGACAAAATAGTGAGTGTAACCCCTTTACAAATATCATCCACTGTTAGTTGGGTTTTACAAAGTTCATTTAGCACCGGACTTTTTCTGATTTTATTCTCAAGTTCCGAAGAATTCATCAGAAATAGCAATTGCCTGGCATTCAAATCCTTAATATGCTGTCTTTCCAGCGAAACATCCCTCGAAGCCCGTCCGAAAAGTTCCAGGGTTGTGCTTGAGACCGTTGCATCTCCCAGTTCCAGTGAGTGAGTTCCTATGGGAAAATAGGAGAAAGGCTCAGGAACGCGGCTGCTGTATTGATCAGAAATTCCTGTAATATCCGCAATTGCATCCACAATCACTTCGGCATTGAGTCGTTGGGAATTAAAAGTTCCAACACCCGAATTAGCACACTGAAAAGGAAATGACAACAGGATTTCACGCACAAAAGCTTTCATATCGTAACCCGATAAAATGAATTTTTCAGCCAGATAATTAAGCAGTTCAGGTTTTGTTGGTGGGTTTTGTGCGCCCCAGTCGTCGGGTTCATTCACAAGCCCCTGTCCCAAGACCCAGTACCAAAGCCGGTTTGCCATCACCGCTGCAAAACGTTTGTTAGACGAATCGGTAAGCCGGTTTACATAAGCCGTTCGCCAGTCTTCATTTTCAACCAAAACGAGTGGTTTCTCATCAATTAGTACTGTTTTAATAGTCGGTTTTATGTGATAATCCACATACACAATTTCCTCTTTCCATTCCTTGGTACTTTTATATCGAATTTGTGAGAAAAACAGCTTGCCTTCATCCGCTTGTTTTCGGTTTCCCAAAAACAAAAGTTGAATGTTGGCGTAAATATTATCGGGTGTTTTGCGGGGAAAGGCGCGGTAGAAATTGACAGCCGGCACTCTGAAATTACTGCCTTTCGAAAGCAGTAACTCACTAACCAGTTGATCATAGGGCGTATTCGAAGTCAGTTTCTCATGCACCCAGCGGTTGTAAGCCTGAACCCCGTTTGGCCACAAATTACTTGGAAATTCCGATTTTATGCGGAGCATATCGCCCCAGAGATTTCCAAAATAAGTGATGTATTCGTCCGATTCAAGCAGTTTATCAATCAGTTTCCGCCTTTTGTCGCTATCGGTTGAATTCAAAAACTCAACTGCCTTGTCTTTCTTTGGCAACTTACCGGTTACACTTAGGTACGTCCGACGAAGAAACACTTCATCACTGCATAATGCCAGTTTTTCGCCCTTTGGAACAAAAAACGAATCAATATTTTGTGCTTCGGTTATGATGGATGATAACAACAAAACGAAAGCAATCAAATAAATTCTCATTCTGATTGTAATTTAAGATTCAGTAATAGCAACTCCCTCTATCTCAACCAATAATTCCTCCCGGCAAACTCCGGCACACACATAAAACGCATTGATTCCGGGCAATTCAGCTTCCAACACACTCCGTACTGTCGCAAAGTCTGCAATTTTCTTTACATACACCCGCAAATGTACAATTTTTAAATCACCGGAAAAATCAATTCCGTTTACTTTCAGATTTTCTGCCGATATCAAATGCCGGATTAGTGCAATGGTCTGACTGGCTTGGGTTTTCACATCCTGGTCAGCCAGACTTTTCTCACCTAAAATAGCTGCTGTTCCCGAAATATAACAACAAGCCGGTTTTCCGCTAACAATAAGTTTTGCACGCTCAAACTTAGGTGTTTCTTTTTTCTCAGAATTACCCAATACAGTTTTGGAATAGCAGTGTGCTGCAAATTGCAGGGAGTTATTGACCGGGAAAATTCGGGTTGTGTCATGAAACTTTACGGCAATCATACTCACAATCACATCATGAATATCCATCGAAATACCGGTTGCTGCAGGATAACCATTTTTCCAGTTAGACGATGCATAAAACCGGGCACGTTCGTTATTAAACTCCTGATAATTCTGACTATTATTTTCAACTCCGGTTATATGACCGATATAATTCCATTGTCGGACAATGTTTTCAATGGGCATAGAGGCTTTATGGAGAATCTGCTGAATTTTATTAAAAACATCCAAGCTCTGCTCACCAATCGACTGTTGAATGTTATCTGACATCACACCTTCAACCAGCAATGCACTGAATTCTTTAGTTTCAATAGTGAGATAGCGACCTGCATGGAAATCATGATAGCTGACCGCAGAAGTACTTATTGAATCGGGAAGATAACCCACTTCGGCTATCAGGTTGTGTTCATTTTCGGG
>CAIQOG010000441.1 GCA_903873355.1 uncultured Bacteroidales bacterium | reverse complement strand
GGATTTTTTCTGTTTTTCTAAAAAATTATGAGAAAAGAAAAACGCAAAATGTGTAACTTTTTGCGTTTTTCTTTTTCTAATGAATAATTAAAGTATTTTTGCCGGACTGGAATTAATAAAAACTTAATCAAATACAAATGGAACCAACCGTTTTTAAAGTGTACAAATACCGCTGGATAATGCTGGGTGTTTACATGTTTATCGTGGCAGTGAATCAATTATTGTGGATAACCTTTGCTCCTATTACCATGGATGCAACCAGGTTTTACCACGTCAACGATATTCAGATTGGCATGCTCTCGATGTGTTTTATGATCGTTTTTATCATTGTTTCTATACCGGCATCGTGGGTTATCGATACGTATGGAATTCGGATTGGTGTGGGCATTGGTGCGGTTTTAACTGGTACTTTCGGTATGTTGCGCGGAATGGCTACAGGTTATGATTTATTGCTTTGGTCGCAGATTGGAATTGCAGTTGGTCAGCCGTTTATCATTAATGCCATAACCAAACTGGCCGGTCGCTGGTTTCGGATTGAGGAACGTGCCACCGCTGCCGGACTCGGCACATTGGCCATGTATATCGGTGTGTTGGTTGGTATGATTCTGACACCGATTCTTGCCAAAAGTCACGGAATAAACGGAATGCTTTATATTTATGGCGCTACATCTATTATCGCGGCTTTAATCTTCATATTATTTTCGAAAGAACGTCCACGTTCAGCTCCCTGCCATGCCTATCAGGAAGAACGTTCACTGGTTTTTGATGGTTTGCGAAACACACTTAAAAACAAAAACTTCTACTGGCTACTGGTTATCTTTTTTGTTGGGTTGGGAATCTTCAACAGTGTAACCACCTGGATTGAGGATATTCTTCGGCCAAGAGGATTTTCGGCGGAACAGGCCGGAATTACGGGTGGTTTGATGATAGTTGGTGGAATTGTTGGAGCTTTGATTATGCCTATGCTGTCCGACCATTACCGCAAACGGAAATTATTTATTCTAGTCGCGCTGGCAGGTGCAATAGTAGGATTGGCTGGCGTCACTTTTGCCGAAAGTTATTTATTATTACTTGTATCGGGAACAGTACTGGGTTTCTTCCTGCTGAGTGCCGGACCAATCGGATTTCAGTATGGTGCAGAAATTACTTACCCTACTTCCGAAGGAACTTCAAATGGTTTGCTGATTCTTGCGGGACAAATTTCGGGTATTGCTTTTATATTTGGAATGGATCGTTTCAAATCACAAGTAAACGGTTCGATGACCAATCCACTAATAGTAATGATAGTGCTGTCGACTTTCTGCTTACTTTTGTCAACACAACTCAAAGAATCTCCTTTTATGACAGAGAAAAAGTAATGAAGGGAATAAAGAGAACCGCAACGTATATTCTACATTGCGGTTCTCCTTTATATCTAACTACTTTCGCTGTTACCTTATATCAAAATCATATCCAACGACTCACATTCTTTGCGCATATCATCCGGCCATATACTTGCCTGAATCTCACCGATATGTGCTTTGCGGAGGAAGAACATACACAGGCGCGACTGACCAATTCCACCTCCGATAGAAAGTGGCAACTTGTCACCAACCAACCTTTTGTGGAAGTCCATTTCTAATCGTTCCTGTTTCCCTGAAATTTCTAACTGACGTAACAAAGCTTCCTTATCCACACGAATTCCCATGGATGAAATTTCGAACGACATTTCCAGTACCGGATTCCACAACAGAATATCGCCATTCAAACCTGCCAAACCGTTTTCAGCTATTGTTGACCAATCGTCGTAGTCAGGAGCACGACCATCGTGTTTTACACCATCGCCCAATGCTCCACCAATGCCAATCACAAAAACGGCTTTATGAATTTTGACGATTTCATTTTCGCGTTCTTTAGACGTCAGGTTAGGATATAACCGGCGAAGTTCCTCGGCATGAATAAAGAAAATATCCTTGGGCAAACAAGGTTTAATTTCCGGAAAACTTTCCGAAACCAGGTACTCAGTTCGTAAAAGTGTAGCGTAAATACGTCTCACAATATCTTTCAAGAAATCCAGATTACGCTCACCGGCTGTCATTACCCGTTCCCAATCCCACTGATCAACATAAAGTGAGTGCAGATTTCCCAGTTCTTCATCAGCACGAATGGCGTTCATATCGGTATAAATTCCGTAACCATTTTCGATATTATAATCGGCCAGTGTAGCACGTTTCCATTTTGCCAGCGAATGAACCACTTCGGCACGGGCATCATTCATATCCATAATTGGAAAGTTCACGGCGCGTTCCACACCATTCAGATCGTCGTTTAAACCTGTTCCTCGTAGCACAAAAAGTGGCGCAGTAACACGACGTAAACGCAGTTCCGATGAAAGATTAGCCTGAAAAAAATCTTTAATTTTGGTAATACCCAACTCTGTCTGTTGCAGATTGAGTACAGGTTTATAACCCTTGGGTTTAAATAAGTAACTCATGGTCTTTTAGTATAATAATTAGTTTTATTATTTATTTTCAGACACAAAGATATATATTTTTAGCCAAATATACTTTTGTTCCTGACATAGAATTGAACCCCTGAGCAACTTTTCGAAAAATCCGAATAATTGTTGTAATTTTGCACTCCAAATACTAACATTTTGTACTGACAGGTCGCGACCTGCCACTAACTTATTTTCATGGCAAAAACTAAAAAACCGCTTCCAATACTTACCAACATTACCATTACTGATATAGCCGCCGAAGGAAAAGCCATTGCTAAAGTAGATGATATTGTAGTTTTTGTGCCCTTCGTGGTACCCGGCGATGTGGTTGATTTGCAGGTTACCCGCAAGAAAAGCCATTTCATGGAAGCCCGTGCCATTCATTTCCACCAATATTCCAACCAAAGAACTGAAGCTGTTTGCGAACATTACGGAGTTTGTGGAGGTTGCAAGTGGCAGATTTTACCATACCAAGACCAACTCAACCATAAGCAGAAAGAAGTTGTCGATAATCTTACCCGAATCGGTAAAATTG
>CAIQOG010000440.1 GCA_903873355.1 uncultured Bacteroidales bacterium | reverse complement strand
CTACTATTATACGGCACTATAGCCGCTTAATGTGAATGAAAGATTAACGAACTATTGTAAAGTAAACACTCAATAAAATGAAAAGTTTTTATTAGAAAAAAAAAGGCAGCCTGCTATCAGCAAACTGCCCGTTATTAAATTCGATTAGTATCATTAAAACTCCGACGTAAAATGGAAGTGGATATTTTTAAAGTCATTTTGTGCCATTTGCAGCACATAGCCTGAATCGGCCAGAAAAACATCACGACCTTCTTTGTCCTTGGCCATGTATTGCGCTTTGCGTTTTTTGAAATTATCAAGTTCCACTGCGTTATCGCTTTCAATCCAACAGGCCTTATACAGCGAAATAGGTTCCCAACGTCCCTGTGCACCATATTCGTGCAACAGGCGGTACTGAATTACCTCAAACTGAAGCTGTCCAACCGTTCCGATAATTTTGCGACCGTTATACTGATTGACAAACAACTGTGCCACACCTTCGTCCATCAACTGATTGATCCCTTTGTCCAACTGCTTGGTTTTCATTGGGTCGGCATTTTCAATGTATTTGAACATTTCGGGCGAAAAGCTTGGAATTCCTTTAAAATGAAGGTCTTCACCACCGGTCAATGTGTCGCCGATTTTGAAATTCCCGGTATCAGGTAATCCCACAATATCACCGGCATAAGCTTCGTCAACCGTTTCTTTTTTCTGTGCCATGAAAGCAGTGGGCGAGGAGAAGCGCATCATTTTACCGTGACGTATGTGCTTGTAGTTCACATTGCGCTCAAACTTACCTGAGCAAATTTTTACGAAAGCAATACAACTACGGTGATTCGGATCCATGTTGGCATGGATTTTAAAAATAAAGCCTGAAAATGCTTCTTCATAAGGATTTACTTCACGCTCCAACGAGTGAATTGGTCGCGGAGAAGGGGCAATTTCCACAAAACAGTCTAACAGTTCCTTAACCCCAAAGTTATTCAACGCACTACCAAAGAAAACGGGAGCCAGATGTCCTGCAAGGTATTTTTCATTGTCAAATTCAGAATAAACGCCATTAATAAGCTCCATGTCTTCGCGAAGTTTATTCGCATCATGTTCGCCAACCAATTTATCCAGTTCAGGACTATCGATATTCGATAATTCAACTGATTCGCTGATTGACTGTTTATTTGGTGTGAAAAGTTGAAGATTCTCTTTGTGTATATTGTAAACGCCTTTAAATGAAAATCCCTGATTGATAGGCCAGCTCAACGGACGAACGGCAATTCCGAGTTCAGCTTCCAGTTCATCAAGCAAATCGAAGGCATCTTTCCCTTCACGGTCCATTTTATTCACAAAAATCATAACCGGTGTGTTGCGCATTCGGCATACTTCCATCAGCTTGCGGGTTTGTGCTTCCACACCTTTGGCAGTATCAACCACTATTATTACGCTATCAACAGCTGTAAGGGTGCGGTAGGTGTCTTCAGCAAAGTCCTGGTGACCGGGAGTGTCGAGAATATTGATTTTATAATCGCGGTATTCGAAACCCATTACTGAAGTAGCCACCGAAATACCACGTTGTTTTTCAATTTCCATCCAGTCGGAAGTGGCAGTTTTCTTTATTTTGTTCGATTTTACAGCACCAGCCACATGAATTGCACCACCAAAAAGCAGTAATTTTTCGGTCAGGGTGGTTTTACCTGCATCGGGATG
>CAIQOG010000439.1 GCA_903873355.1 uncultured Bacteroidales bacterium | reverse complement strand
TCGAAGCCATGATGGATCGTTTCTACAAAGATGCATCGTTGGTAGCTTATGGAGAAGAAAACCGCGATTGGGGTGGTGCATTTGCCGTATATGGCGGTATGACTGAGGCTTTACCTTACCACCGTTTGTTCAACTCACCTATTGCTGAGGCTTCTATTGTGGGTACTGCTATTGGTTACGCCATGTGTGGTGGCCGTGTAGTTCCCGAAATTATGTATTGCGATTTCTTGGGTCGTTGTGGTGATGAGGTGTTCAACCAAATGCCTAAATGGCAATCGATGAGTGGTAACGTGTTGAAAATGCCTATTACATTGCGTGTATCGGTAGGTTCAAAATATGGTGCTCAACACTCACAAGACTGGACTTCGTTGGTGACTCAAATCCCCGGATTGAAAGTTTGTTTCCCGGTAACTCCTTACGATGCAAAAGGTTTGATGAACTCAGCTTTGCAGGGAACTGACCCTGTAGTTTACTTCGAAAGCCAACGTATCTACGAAATTGGAGAGCAATTCCACAAAGGCGGTGTTCCTGAAGGTTACTACGAAATTCCATTTGGTGAGCCGGACGTGAAAAAAGAAGGAAAAGATATTACTTTCCTAACTGTTGGTCACACTTTATATCCAGCATTGGCTGCTGCTAAAGAACTGGAAGAAAAATACGGTTTGAGCGCAGAAGTTATCGATGCTCGCTCGTTAGTTCCATTCAACTACGAACAAGTGGTGGCTTCGGTGAAGAAAACAGGTAAAATCATTGTGGCCGGCGACGCTTGTGCCCGTGGTTCGTTCCTGAATGACTTTGCAACTAATATAAGCACCCTTTGCTTCGACTATTTGGATGCTCCGGTTTGTGTACTTGGTTCACGCAACTGGATTACTCCGGCCTTCGAACTGGAAGATTCATTCTTCCCACAAGTTAGCTGGTTCCTCGATATGATTAACGAACGCATCCAACCACTGGCAGGTTATGTTCCCGGTCAGAATTTTACTGATGCAGAGTTTATTCGGAGATCGAAATTAGGAGTCTAATTATAAGCACAAAGGCACTGATTCTAAGTAAGAGTTGGTGCCTTGTGTTTGAAACACATTACAGATTATTTTTGCTTTGTGATTAGTGATATAAAACAATTATTTTTATGAAAAAGGCAATTATTTTTCTTGTTTTAATTTGGTCAATTTCTACTTATAGTCAAGATTTTGATAAATTTGATTCAATAATTAGTGTTCGTTCAATAAACTATTTAAATCTTAAATTGGGTGAAACCATAGTAAATGAAAATATTAAACTCTATTCAATTGAGAAAATTTGGCCGTATTTCTATGCTATTTATGAAGTAAAAACAAAATATAAAATCGATATAAATCATGAAGGTAGAAATACAATTATTGTTCTATTTGAAAACAAAAAACAAAGTCAATTAACACTTGATACTCTGCAAATATTTTGTGATGTAACTGAAATAAACAAATGCATTTTAGGCCAAAATTGCAAACTTTTAATTGGGAAAGATAAAGCAATAGAAATAGCCAACAATAATAATTTCACAAAAGGTCTTAAACCATGGGAAATTGAGTTGAATTATTTGAGAAAAAAGCTCACTTGGGAAATAAGATCAACTACTTTGCTTCATAAATGTGAGGTAGAAGGGAAATATTACGGAAAATTCACCGGAGCAGATGGAGAATTATTCTCAATTAATCCAATTGATGGAACGACAACTAAATCAACTTGGACGAGTCATACGTATCCATAATATCATGAACAAAAAAATTACCAACCAAACAAATATCGTAAAATGCTTCAGAAAATTTCTGTAGAATATTTTGGACAAATTACACTTTAAATAACTAATACAATTACAAACACAAACTTAGAGATACTTGTGTCCTGAGTACCTTAGTGGTTAATCAAACATGAAAAAAGTAAACGCACACCTCCACACACCTTACTCGTTCAGTGCATTCACCGAACTAAATCAGGCACTCGATATGGCAGTTGCCGAAGGCGTAAAAGTGGTTGGTATTAATGATTTTTATACTACTGCCGGCTACGAAGCCTGGGCAGTTGGTTGTAAGGAACGCGGATTGTATCCGTTGTTCAATATAGAGTTTATCAGTCTGAACGAAGCCGACCAAAAAGCCGGTTTACGTGTTAACGATCCTGGAAATCCCGGTCGCACGTACCTGAGTGGCAAAGGACTTTCGTATCCGTTCCAACTCGCTGAACCTTTTGCAACGCAATTGGCCGACGTTTCCAATGAAGCCAATGCACAAGTGGAAGCTATGTGCAATAAAGTGAATTTATTATTAGTTGGATGTCAAGCAGGATTTACGCTCGACTTCGAATGGATAATTTCAGATTTGACAAAAGGTTCAATCCGTGAACGTCATTTGGCCAAAGCCTTGCGCCTGAAAGTGTACGAAGCTTGTAATAACAATCCGTTGGATATTCGTATTTTGTTTCATAAACTTTTCGGAGGAAAAGAATTGAAATCGGAAATAAACGACATTGCCGGAGTGGAAAACGAAATCCGTGGTAACTTGCTCAAAGCAGGTGGTGGCGCTTTTGTTTCCGAAGACCCAAAGGCATTTTTGCCTATGCAAACTGTTTGCGATATTATCGTGGCAGGTGGCGGCATACCAACCTATCCGTTTTTGGCCGACGACGCCAAAGGTGGTTACACCGATTTCGAAGGTGATTTGGAAAAAGTGGCAAAGCAATTAACCGAGCGCGGTTTCCATTCAGTGGAGTTTATCACTACCCGTAATGGTGTTGAATTGCTGGAGAAATACGCCAGTTATTTGCACGACCAGGGTTTTGTGGTGACATTCGGTAGCGAGCACAACACGCCTGCTATGGAACCGATTGAACTTTTTGCGCGTAACAGCACACCACTTACCGACCGTTTGTTGCAAATCAACTACGAAGGTGTTTGCGTGGTAGCGGCTCACCAACATTTGGTCGCACAAGGCTTGCGCGGTTATGTAGATGCCAACGGACAAGCTGATCGCTCAAAAAGACAAGAGTTTATAAATCTGGGAGATCTACTAATATCTGCCCCCCTAACCCCCTAAAGGGGGAAAACTGAGCCAGAAGGAAGTTTTGTAGAATCAAATATAAACTAAATTACTCAATGAAAAATACAGAAAAAAGTGATAATCGCTCTCTTACTCCCCCTTCAGGGGGTTGGGGGGCAGCTTTGACTGACTTAATTTCAATATCGCAATACTACGGCCGCGATAGCCGTTTCGTGATTGCAGGCGGTGGAAATACATCGTACAAAAACGCAGAGAAAATCTGGGTTAAAGCCAGTGGCTCGTCGTTGGCAACCATTACCGAAGATGGTTTTGCGGTACTGGACAGAGCTAAACTGAACCTCATGTCCGACAAAGTCTACAGCGCTAATGCGGCAGAACGTGAAGAACAGGTAAAAAATGATTTGGCCGATGCTACCATTACCAAAGGCAAACGCCCATCGGTGGAAACATCGATGCACAATGTGATTGACTTCGCCTTTGTGGTACACATGCACCCAACATTGGTAAATGGTTTGATGTGTGCGAATAATGCTCAGGCCGACTTGCAAAAGCTGTTTGGTGCAAAAGCATTGTACATCGAATACACCGATCCGGGTTATGTGCTTTTCAAAAAAGTAGAAGATGCTATCAAAGCTTTCCGTGCCGAGGATGGTGCCGAACCTGCTGTTATCTGGTTGCAAAACCACGGAATCTTCGTGGCTGCCAACAGCATTGAAGAAGTGAAAGTACTTTACGATAAAATTCTGGGTACTCTTGAGAAAGTTGCCCCCCAACCCCCTGAAGGGGGAGAAGAAGTTCCCCCTTCAGGGGGGCAGGGGGCAGTCGAAGTTCTTCCAGGCATTCGCATGATACTTTCTTCCGAGGGTTTGAAAACCCTGAAAGTACGTAAGAATGCATTGGTAAAACTTTTTTACGACACCAAAGAAGCGCAGGCCAAAATTGCTAAACCGTTTACTCCGGACGCGATTGTTTATTGCAAATCGAACTATATTTTCCTCAACGACGAAGAACCTGAAGCTGTACTGGCTGAGGCTGCGAAACAAATTCCGGCTTTCACCGCCAAGTTTGGTTATCAGCCAAAGGTAATTCTGATGAAAGGAATCGGATTAGTGGCCGTAGGCGATAATGCTGCTCAGTGCGACATTATTCTGGACGTATTCGAGGATGCGATGAAGATTGCTTTTTATGCCGAATCGTTTGGTGGTCCTCACCCAATGACGCAAGCGCAAATTGACTTTATCGACAATTGGGAAGTGGAAAACTACCGTCGCAGTGTGGCGGCAGGTGGAGCAGCTGGTCGTGCAGAAAATAAAACCATCATCGTTACAGGTGCTGCACAGGGTTTTGGCGAAGGAATTGCCCGTTGCTTGTTACAACAAGGCGCTAACATTGTAGTAGCTGATATGAACGAAACGGTAGGACGTGCTACTGTGGAACGTTTCAACACCTTGGCAAAAAGCAACCGTGCCATCTTTGTAAAAACCAACGTAAGCGAAATTCCAAGCATCGAAAACCTGGTTCACGAAACCATTTGCAACTTTGGTGCTATCGATGCCTTCATTAGTAATGCAGGCGTTTTGCGCGCAGGTGGACTGGACGATATGACACCTGAAGATTTCGAATTCGTAACGAAAATCAACTATAACGCCTATTTCTATTGCACCAAAGTGGTTAGCAAGGTTATGAAGTTGCAAACCAAATACGCACCGGAGTATTACGCTGATATTATTCAGGTAAATTCTAAATCGGGATTGCGTGGCAGCAAGGCAAACTTCGCTTATGCCGGTGGTAAATTCGGCGGCATTGGTTTGACTCAGTCATTTGCATTGGAGTTGGCTCCGTTCCGTATTAAAGTGAACTCTATCTGTCCGGGTAATTTCTACGAAGGTCCGCTGTGGAGCGACCCTGTTAACGGCTTGTTTGTGCAGTATTTAAATGCAGGAAAAGTGCCCGGCGCAAAAACTATAGATGACGTAAAAGCGTTTTATTTGGCACAAGTTCCGTTACAAAAAGGATGTTCACCAGAGGATGTTACCAAAGGCGCACTTTACCTGATGGAACAATGCGGCGAAACCGGCCAGGCATTGCCAATTACCGGTGGGCAGGTGATGCTTTCGTAGAACCAAGAGTCAAGAACCAAGATTCAAGACAGAGGTCTCCAAAGAGCTTTCATCGTGAGATTAGAATAAAAATATAAATAATAAAAATCAACCAGTGCAAAATCAATTATCAATACAAAACCGTCTTGATTCTTGTTCTTGACTCTTGGTTCTCAAAAAAGATGAAAACAAAAGCAATCCGTTTATATGGCAAAAAAGACCTTCGCTTAGAAGAGTTTGAATTGCCGCAGATTAAAGACAATGAAATATTGGCGAAAGTAGTTTCCGATTCACTTTGTATGTCATCGTACAAAGC
>CAIQOG010000438.1 GCA_903873355.1 uncultured Bacteroidales bacterium | reverse complement strand
GAAGATTCTTCACGACCTTTAGAAAGGTTTTCGTTTCTTCTCAATTCACCGTCAGGTGAAGCAAAGCCATTAATTGAAATTCCTTTTACCGACCAGTTTTTATCTGATTTCAATAACCCTTTCAACTCTTCGATTTGCTTTTTGTTATCAAACAATTTAGCAACCTTAAAGTTAGCGTTGAATTTATCTTTATCGATTAAGAAATAAACATTAACTGATTTATTAGCAGTACTAGCTGTATAAGGAGTTTCATCCGAAACTGGAGTTTCGTTTCCTTTTACACTTAATGCGGTAATATTTGTACCTTCTGCAAGAGCCTTAGGAGCTGCTGCACCTTTTGGCAATTCCATTGTTTTATACTCAGCACCCATTTTAACTGCATAAGCAGCATGTAATGTAGTTCTTCTCAAATCAGGGTTGTATGCAACTTTATCTGTGTAAGTTACTTTTCCACCTTGTGCTGAATTGATTTTGAAATCAACATTGTCAGTTACTGCTTCACCACCAATAGTAATTGCTTTTAACTGCACATCACCTTTAGGAGTTTTAAGATAAGGTTGAAACTGAACGTTTGCCTTGGGGTTAATCGATTTTACTGGCACGGTTGCGCTCAGCGTAATTTGAATCGAATCGCCTTTCATCTCCAATGGATTTGGCATTACTGTGTAATTGTTGTTAACCATGTTTGTATTTACACTACATCCACTGATGAAAACAACTGAAATAAACAGAAGAGAATAAAAAATCTGTCTGATATGTGCCATAAAATTATAGTTTTGTGGTGCAAGTATAGAATATTTTAACAATATCGCCTACAACTCAAATAAATTTTTCGTGTGTATATCGTCAAAATAAAAGGAAAAGCTAAGATTCCAGATTATGTTCAACTACGTGATGAAAACTTCACGTTGATAGCCTATTTTAGAACAGATAGGCCCGAGCGAGCCCTTGAAAAATGTGGGCTTGCCAACAAAATGATCAGGATAAATGAAATCATTAAAGAAATACCTTTTGGTAAGATTCAAAAAATAGAAATATAATATGGATAATGTAGTCATCGACCTCACAGATGTATCGGTTTTTCAAGGACATAACCTCATTTTATCGGATGTAAATATCAAGATAAACCGAGGCGAATTCGTGTACTTAATTGGTCAGACCGGAAGTGGTAAATCGAGCCTGTTGAAAACTTTATACGGAGAGCTTTTTTTAGAGAAAGGAACTGGCAGTATTGCCGATTTCGATCTTTCGAAAATGACAACTAAACAAGTTCCTTTTTTACGCAGAAAATTAGGAATCGTTTTTCAGGATTTTCAATTGCTTACCGACCGAAGTGTTTTTGACAACCTTCATTTTGTGCTGGAAGCAACCGGATGGAAAAATGAAATGGATATGAAAACACGCATCAACGAAGTGCTTGACGAAGTTGGTTTGGCAACCAAAGGTTTTAAAATGCCGCACGAACTTTCGGGTGGCGAGCAGCAACGTGTGGTGATTGCACGTGCATTATTAAACAGACCGGAAATTATTTTGGCGGATGAGCCTACCGGAAATCTCGACCCAAAGGTGAGCGATGATATTATGAATTTGCTGCACAAAATTAGTAAGACTGATGCTTCGGTTTTAATGGCAACACACGATTACCGCATCATACAAAAGTTTCCGGGACGAATATTACAATGTGAAGGAAATGGGGTAAAAGAGATTTCATCAATTAGTGCTTAGTAGTTAGTTTGTGGTTTGACGTTTTAAGTTTGAT
>CAIQOG010000437.1 GCA_903873355.1 uncultured Bacteroidales bacterium | reverse complement strand
TGTCATAGGTGAGTGTGTTCCCAAAGCAGGAAGCACATCGGTCATAGCATCGCCGTAATATTGCCACGAAAACTCAGTCAGTTCACCGGCACGGCTTGGCAAACGTGTATAATCAGGAGGAATTGCCAGCACTTTGTGCTTTTTTCCTATCTTTTCCAACGCTTCAAAAAGTCCTTTTTTCAGGTCTTCGGAAGTGAATTCGGTATCAATTGAACCTTTTTCGTAGTATAACATAGTTTGATTTACGATTTTAGATTTACAATTTACAATTGGACTTAATGATCTTCAATCCAATCGTAAATCGTAAATCGTAAATTTAAAATAATAAATTAGCGTTTAACGCGTGCATTTCCACCCCAGA
Organism: uncultured Bacteroidales bacterium; assembly: GCA_903873355.1. The sequence continues at coordinate 4,765 of CAIQOG010000437.1, read as the reverse complement.
TTGACCAGATTTGGTCTTCGTCGGCAGGTTGTGCATAATCGGTAAGGAATGTGGTTGCCAAGGCACCAGAAGCCCAACCAAACTGAGCCCATGTTTCTGCTTCCCAACCTTTCAGGATTGCATAAAGCATACCACCCACAAATCCGTCACCACCACCAATACGGTCGAGAACATTGATTTTGCGGGGTTGAATTACATGCCAGTTGTCGCCATCAAGCATAATTGCGCCCCAAAGGTGTTCGTTGGTGCTGATTACCTGACGCAATGTAGTTGCATAAACAGATGCATTCGGGAATGCTTCTTTTACGCGACCAATCATTCCTTTGAAACCATCAATTTCGGCTTCAATACCTTTACCACCTGCTTCAGGACCTTTAATTCCCAAACAAAGCTGGAAATCTTCTTCGTTACCAATCAAAATATCAGCAACCGAAGCAATCTCAGTAAAGATATCTCGCAATTCTTTATCGCGACCTTTCCAGAAAGAAGCACGGTAGTTCAAATCAAATGAAATACGTGTTCCTGTTTTCTTGGCATAACGTGCTAACTGTAGGCAAAATTCACTTGTTTCTACCGACAAAGCACCAATTAAACCAGATAAGTGAAGAATCTGAACACCTTCTTTTACAAAAATGCGTTCCAAATCAAAATCTTTTACGTTCAACGTGCGTCCTACTTCACCGGCACGGTCGTTCAAAACGCGTGGTCCACGGGTTCCGAAACCACTATCAGCAATATTAAACTGGTGACGATAACCCCATGGATCGCCCTGAGGTACTTCTACACCCTCGTAATCCATATTTCGGGCACGCAGGTTGCTTTTAATCATTTGTGCAATCGGACTATCTTTAACGAAAGTAGTCAACACTTTCACTGGTAATCCTAAATACGATGCAACACTTGCTACATTAGTTTCAGCGCTTGAAACTTCCATTTCAAACAATTTACTGCTATGAACAGGTTGACCGTTCACCGGAGTAATACGAACACCCATACTGGTAGCCACCATCAATGAGTATTTAAAGTCTTTTTTTAATTCTATCATGGCTTTTTATTAGTTAATTAGTCAATTAGTTGATTGGTTAATTAGTTGATTGATATCAGATTATTTGCTCTTACAAATTAACCATTCATCCAATCAACCAATTCACTATAAATTAGATACAGAATACATCAAATCCACCATCAATAACTGTCAAAGTTCCGGTTACGAATTTTGAAGCATCGCTTGATAACCAGTGTAATGTTCCAAATAATTCATCCGGTTCACCAAAACGTCCAAATGGCGTATGAGCGATAATTGAATTTCCACGGGCTGTAAGTGAGCCATCAGGATTTGTCATTAACGCACGGTTTTGTTCTGTCAGGAAGAAACCTGGTGCCATTGCATTTACGCGTAATCCAGAACCAAATTTGGTTGCAAGTTCGGTTGCAAGATATTTTGTAAAGTTAGTTACAGCAGCTTTTGAAGCACCATAACCTACAACACGAGTCAAAGGACGGATTGCCGATTCAGAAGAAATATTGATAATACTTCCTACTTTTTGATCAACCATGATTTTAGCAAAAACCATTGTTGGTAGAACAGTTCCGAAAAGATTCAAATCAACCACTTTTTTAAATGCGTCAATTTCGAGGTCGAAAATAGTTTTGTCAGGTCCAATTGTTGCACCCGGCATATTACCACCTGCAGCATTTACCAGAATATCGATACGACCAAAAGCAGCTACAATGTCTTTTGCATTTTGTTCCAATACTTCTTTGTTCAGCACATCAGTATTCAAATACAAAGCTTCAGTACCTTTTGACTTCAGTTCTTCAACCAAAGCAACACCTGTATCCATTCTATCTAAAATAACCACTTTACAGCCTTGTTCAGCCATATATTCAGCCATTCCTCTTCCAAGAATACCGGCTCCACCAGTGATAACGATCACTTTTCCTTTTACATCGAATAAGTTTTTCATTTTGTATGTATTAATTGATTTATAAATTAAATAAACGTTTCAAGTGACGATCGTAGATATTTTCTTCCACGCATTGTCCAACAATATCAGCATGTTTCTCTATCATTTTGATATAGTTGTCACCCATTTCGTAAGCCACTTTATAGGCTACGTGAATTAACTGACGGAAGTTAGGGTTATAATCCGGATGACCGGGAATATGACGCAATGTATTCGCATATTTTTCACCCGACCACGAGTTAACTTCCTCGATAGTAGGGAGTTTTGTGGTGTCTATATCAATTACATCAGCGTATGGGGCACATAATTCTTCACTACGGCTTAACGAATCTGCATAAATAAATTTTGCAGCGTCCAAACCATCACCACCTGCCACTGCCAACCCGATAACCTCTTCAAGCCAGGTTGTACCGGCTGTTTTCAGGTGAAGACCTTTATTATATTTTTTAATTACAGCTGCCATTGGAGGATAAATAGAGAATTTATCGCTACCGGAGTGAATACTTAATTTCAGTTCTTCGGGCAACCCGAATTCTTTTACCGCAAAATCAATTACCAACACATCTTCTTCAAATTCTTTGGTAAATTGTTCTATATCACCGGTATAATCAACACCTTTGTTGAAACGACCTGTAAATTTAGGAGCAATAGTCTGAGCAGGAACGCCTTTATCAGCCAACATTTTCAAAATGAATAACATTTCGATTGGAGTTTGTGGCGTTTCTACTTCGTCCATTGATACTTCGGTAATAAAGTTACCTTTTCCTTTTTTCTCAATCAGGAAATTATAAATATCAGCAGCTTGCTGAGTTGCAGCTAAAAATTTGTTTGCAATCTTCACCAAAAATTCGTTGGTAACCTCTAATGGATGCGAAATGCCGGGAACTGATAAATTTCCAACATATTTGCTGCAAGATACTACGAAAGCATCTACATCAGCTTTTGCACTTTCTTTTCCTATAAATGATGCCACATCCAGCGTAAAGAAATCGGATGAATCAACAAATCCGGCCACGTTACTGAAATTGATATGATCAGCATCCACAAAATACTTGCCTTTATAACCCAACGCTTTAACAGCAGCTTCTGCTTCATTGCGCGTATCCTGAGGAACAGTATGAACATAGGTATGTTCACGGTTTGATTTGTTCCATACAATATTAATATCTAAGCCTGATTTCTCATTAGCTTTCATAATAGCACGTAATTGAGCTTCGCCCTGATGAGCAAAACGGTCACCTGTTCCGATACTGAATTTTCCTAATTTCATAATAAATAGTTTATTGATTGTTAATTATAGATTATTGACTGATAATATTTCAGTTGTTTTCATTAAAACGTATATAATCTTCAATATTCTCTTTCATCAGAATATCAATTGGGACATAGTTTATTCGGTTTATTTCCTGACGGAAAATCAATTTTCTACACATATCTCTAACAGTGAAATACGCTTGTTTATCAGGGCGTTGAGCAATTAGCAAATTGATTGTTCCCTGTTTTAAATACCTGACATTTTCATCAAGTAAGTCATAACCAATTAAACGAAGATTATTTTTTCCAAGCGATTCAAGATGAGCGGCGAGCCGATACACTTTTGAATTAAAAGTAATTAATGCCTTAATATTCTGATTATTATGAAATAATTGATTTAGTATTTCGAGATTACCTGCTTCATCGTTACTGTTAAACTCTACACTGATAATCTGTATCTTATCCTGTAATTGATTGTCATTTATATACTGGAAAAATCCTTTATTTCTGCTCAGAGTCTGGTTGGATACTGAGCCTTTTCGTTTAGTTCTGATTACAACAATTTGAGAACCTTCGTTCATAGAACTTAACAGCATCTTAGCTGCAATAAAACCGCTCTGAAAAGAGTTTTGACCATAATAAGTATTAAAATCAGTATCTTCAATCAATGAATCGATAAACGAAAAAGGTATTTCTGCTTCTTTTAGTTTATCAATAAATTCAATAGATTCATTTCTGAAAATTGGAGATAAAATAACTGCATCCGGTTGATTTATGAGCACTTCTTCTGTTTTTGAAACAAAAGACTGACTATCAAACTGATTAAAATATTGTTTTTCTATCGAAACGTTGTGATGAAGAAATTCCTGAGCAGCCTGATTAAAACCTCTATCAACGCTTTCCCAATAATCACCGGCCTGATATGAAGGAATCAGACAAACAAAGCGGAAGTTTTTCTTAGAAGCCAATGAACGTGCAAACAAATTTGGAGAGTAGTTCATTTCAGCCAATACTTTATTGACAGCTTCCCTGCTTTTTGCAGACACATCGCCTCGATTGTGCAATACCCTGTCAACAGTACCTTCTGAAACACCAGCTAAAACTGCTATATCTTTTATTCGGATTTTATGATTTTTATCTGTCATTGAAGTATTGAATTTTCATTCCGTGTCCGTACACAGAATAAATTTGCTACAAAATTACTATTATTTCTGAATTAATAAAATAATATTTTAATAGCGTGTGCGGACACGGAAATCTATAATTTAAGGAATCGTAGTACTACACGACTGATTACTAATCTTTTAAATCAGTTGAATCAATAAGATTGACATGAAACAAGCAAAAAAATATTTTTAAAATAGATTTATTTAACCATCCGATGGGTTAAACACAAAAAAAAGAGGGCTAAAAAACCCTCTTTTTTTTACTTTTAAGCTGTTATTGAATTATTAGTTTTTGGGTTGACACCTTATTGTCTTGTGTAAACAACACAAAATAAATTCCTTTATTAACAGTGAATATTTTCGTTTCATTTGATTTTA
>CAIQOG010000436.1 GCA_903873355.1 uncultured Bacteroidales bacterium | reverse complement strand
GATTTGGCTACTTCGTTTACCATTTCAAGTTTCAGGTTTGGCAAAATCATTTTCAAGGTGTTGTATTCCCATTCTATGCCCGGAATTGGTTCCTGGTAAAGAAAATTGCGAACATATTCGCGAACCAATGAATGATTTTTCTGATTATCGCGTTCGTTATATGACTTTTCAGTATTTTTCAGGTAATCAGTTTTAGCACGTTCCAGTTCGGAATTAGTAAACCCAAAACGTTTAATTTTCTGAGCTTCGAGCAATAATGCTGTTAAACCTTCCAGTTCTTTACCTTCTTTTGGGATAGCCATCATTTGGAAGGCATCTTTCGATTTTACCAAATCACTGTATTGTGCCTGACCATTTACAAAAGGTGCATCAGCTTGTTGAGTAATTTCTTCAAACCGGTTACCAATCATTGTTGAAATTAACGAATTGATAGTGAGATTTGCATAACCCATCATCGATAATTTCAAATTTTCGGGTAATACATCATGCTTATATTCCAGCTCGATGTAGGTCATGCGGGCTTCGGCATCTTTTACAATAGAAACAATAGGTGCTTTATTATCAATTATCTGATAAACAGGACGTTCTCCTGCATTGGTTTTGCGTTGAATATCAGCAAAAGTTGATTTTATTTTGGCTTCAACTTTATCCACATCTACATCACCAACAATCAAAATAGCCTGCAAATCGGGGCGATACCATTTTTTGTAAAAATCACGAATGGTTTGATGGGCAAAATTATTAATAATAGCTGTGTCGCCTATCACATCGCGTTTTGCATATTGCGAACCGGGATATTTAAGTTTGTTCGATTCTTTCCACATGCGGCGTTCAGCTCCTGCACCCTGCCGCCATTCTTCACGAATCACTCCACGTTCGTCGTTTATTTCATTGCCATCAAGTGTAATAAAACTCGACCAGTCGTGCAAAACCAACAATGCGCTGTCGATAATTCCATCGCGGATAGTAGGCACGTCAGAAAGATTATAAACTGTTTCGTCAAGTGAAGTATAAGCATTTATATTTGCTCCGAATTTCACTCCGATTTTTTCGAAATAATTTATGATTCCTTTACCCGGATAATTTTTTGTTCCATTGAATGCCATGTGTTCCAGAAAATGTGCCAATCCGTTTTGATTATCATTTTCGAGAATAGCACCAACGTTTTGGGCAATAAAGAATTCAGCACGTTCTTTTGGTTCTTTATTTGCTCTGATATAATAGGTCAGTCCATTATCGAGCTTTCCATACCGCACTTTTGGGTCAATAGGCAGCGCTGGTAATTGCTGTGCCACTGCATGTACTCCCAGCACCATCACAAATGCTGATAAAATCCATTTTGTTAGTTTTGTCTTCATAATTTAAATTATTGATGTAATATTAATTGTTATTTTTTTTTTACAGAATCACAAAGAAAAGCAATATTTTTTGAATTAACATAAAATATTTATTTAAAAATCTTATAAATATACAACTTGTATAAATGTCTGACGTTGAATAATCTATTTTCTTACATTTTATTGACGTTAAAGTGTATTTTTGCAGAAAAATTTATCATGGCAGAAGAACTTCACATCAAAGCAGGAACCATAAAATCAGAAATCTACGAGAACCTGATTCCACAACTGAAAGCACTGATTAGCAGTGAAACGGACCTTACAGCTAATTTGGCCAATATAGCTGCTGCACTGAAAGAAACTTTCCGGTGGTGGTGGGTGGGGTTCTATTTAGTCAAAGAGAATGAACTGGTTCTCGGGCCATTTCAGGGACCAATTGCATGCACCCGAATCAGCTATGGGAAAGGTGTTTGCGGTACAACCTGGAAAACTGCATCGCCACTGCTTGTTCCCGATGTCGAAAAATTCCAAGGCCATATTGCCTGCAGCAGTCAGTCTGTAGCGGAAATTGTAGTTCCTATTCTTGACTCAAACAATCAGGTTATTGGAGTGCTTGATGTTGACAGTGAAAAATATGATGTTTTGGACGAAACTGATTTGGATTACCTGGAGAAGATTTGCAAATTGATTACAAGCATCCTGTGAATAATAACCCCGAAAATTTTCGGAGTTTTATATTTTATTTCGTCATTATCGTTTCCATATCAACAAACGTTTTCTGCTGTAATGCTCTCTGTTCGAGTGTAACATTATCACGTCCTTCCAGTCGGGTAAAAACATGCAAGGTTGAATTTTCCATTTCCACATCGATATTACCACCGGAGGAAGTTCGCATTCCTTTATAAATCATAAACGCGCTGATTGGGTCTGCAGTTTCGTCCTTTATGCTCTTATAAACTTTCATAGAAGTTCCGGCTGGCAGGTTAATACCTTTTTCAAGGTCAAGTCGTGTCAGGTCGATGAGTGCCATCAATTCTTTTAATGTTTCCTGAGGACGATACACGTACCAATGTCCTTTTTCACCAACTGCCATATCAACAGTCAAATAACCAAGAACCGGTCCAAGTAAACCAACCAGAGTCAGGGTTTTGTTAGAAGAAACTATTATCGGATCGACCAGAAAAATGCCTTTTGGCAAGGAATCCGGTTTAAAGAAATTACTTTTCACCATATTGATAATCAGCGGCGCACCTGTTGACGAACCAGCTAAATATATCTTTTTGTATCCGATTTTTGAAAGTTTCTGATATTCTTCTTTGATAGAGCTTTGCCAGTCTTCCCATGTGGATTTTTTGAAATCTACGTATGAGCGACCATGCCCTCCCAGCAATACCTGCGAGACATAAAAAGTCCCTTTCGCATTGGCATAAGCACGCAGTTCGTCCCATTCGAAGGTTGTTGCCGTATAACCGTGAGCCGCAATAATTACAGGTGTGTTTAGTTGTGTGGAATTTGGATTGGGCAAGTAAACCGACAACAAGTGTTTACTCAAAGAATCAGGTATGGCATATGAAAATTGACCGTAGTCCAGCATCGTTTTATCGTCAAGTACAGGAGATGGATTGCAGGAAGTAAAAACTGCTGCAAACAAAACGATTAGTATATATATTGAGTTTTTCATTATTCGAGTTTATAAAATTATTTGTTAATATAGTATAGCACGCTTAACTGATAATAAACCGGAAAAAGTGTTCCCGGAGTACTAACTCCATCACCGGTAATGGCATTATAACCAACCGATAAACTTGCAGCAAGTGGAAATTTAAACTTATAGAAAAGGCCTGCCTCAAGTTGAAGCAGCATCGAATTATGAGGTAAAACGTCAAATTGCGGAAGTTCCATGTCGGCATTAAAGAAACCGGTATTCAATCCGGCAAAAATCTGCAAATCTTTCGTAGAACGAAAACGCCAGTCGGCACCAACGATAATATTATCCTGACGTACAGCATTAGTTCCTAACGCAGAACCAATACGACTAGTTACATAACTCATTTTGAGGTGAATTTTTTTGTGAAGCAGGAAATCGGAAGTATAATCTGCAGTTACACCGTTTTCCCAGTAGAGTTGTTCGGTTTTCTGTAACCTTAGACCAATTCCAAGTTCATACGGAGTGGCGGAAGTTTGAGCTTGTACCATCGGTACAGAAAGTAGCATGACAAGCCATGCAAAAAGTGCTTTTCTCATAAATATTCGGATTTAAATGATAATTATGAATAAAACCAAAAAGAATATCAATTGTTCACACAGACAGAAACAGGTCTATGTTAAGGCATTAATATTCTCAGGGTTGACAATTGTTTTTGCACCCGAAGAATACAATCCTTCGATACGATCGGCATAACGTTCTTCAACTTTAGAACGCATTACTTTCATCGTACTGTTTACCAGGCCATTTTGCTCTTTAAAAGGCTCACCAATTACAGCCACCGCAGCCGGCAACCAGCGTTCGGGGAACATTCCTTCATATTTTCCGCTTTTGCGATATTCGTTAATTTCACGTTGAAGTTTATTGAGTGCTAGTTCTTTTGCCTCTGCAGCATCCCAGTTTAGATGTGGTTTTTTATGCAAAACATAACGTTTCAGAGCTTCTTTATTCGGAACAATCAGCGCAGTGGTATAAGGATTCTGATTATTGTAAAGTATTACCTGTTCAATGAATTGGGAAGTATCAGACAACGATTCTTCGATTCCTTCAGGACTGTATTTTTCGCCATCGCTGGATATCAACAGGCTTTTAAACCTCCCAACTACGTACAGAAATCCGTCTTCATCCATATAGCCCATATCGCCGGTATGCAGCCAGCCATCTACAATGGTTTCGGCAGTTGCTTTTTCGTTTTTATAGTAGCCTGCCATCACGTTTTCGCCTTTAATAATGATTTCGCCCTTTTCTCCAACAGGCAATTGACGTCCATCCGAATCGCAAATTTTCAACTCCATTGGCTGTACCAAAAAGCCTGACGAACCTAATTTATGGCGTGCCATCCCGTTGGAGGAAATAATAGGAGTAGCTTCAGAAAGTCCATAACCCTGAAACATCGGAATTCCAATAGCATAGAAAAAACGCTGCAAATCAATATCGAGTAAAGCACCACCACCAATAAAGAAATCGAGTCGCCCGCCAAAACCTTCACGCACCTTTGAGAATAATATCTTATCAAACAGGTTCAGTAACGGTTTTTTAAGTTTCTGCAGACCCTGACCTTTGTTATACCCTTCTTTATTGTACGAATAAGCCATTTTCAGAGCTGTTTCGAACAACCAGTTAGCCACTGCTCCCTTAGCACGTATATTAGCTTCAATACTCTTTTTAAAGTTTTTTGCCAGGGCCGGTACGCTTAAAAGTAAATTTGGTTTTAGCTCATTTATATTGACAGGAATATTTTTGAGCGTTTCCAAACCCGTCTTCCCACTTTGCACCGTTCCAACACTTGCCCCACAAGCCATAAAACTGTAGAAACCGGCAACATGAGCAAAACAATGATCGAGTGGTAAAATAAGCAACGTGCGGTAATTAGGCGGAATGGTCATTAAAGTAAGTGCCTGCTCGACGTTAGCTGTATAATTGCGGTGAGTCAACATGATTCCTTTGGGATCGGCAGTAGTACCTGAAGTGTAGCTGATATTAGCTAAATCATCCGGTTTAATTGCATTTGCCCGTTTCACTACAGCCCGTGGATTTTCTTTTTGAAAATGCTTGCCCTGTTCCAACAATTGTTTCAATGAAATTTCTTTTGGTTCATAGCCAACTTGTTCATCAAATACAATAATAGTTTTGATCTGAGGTATTGTACCGGATATATTTCTGATTTTCTTAAGCTGACTACCCGAAACCAAAATATATTGAGCCTCTGAATGTACAAGACGGAAAATCAAATCATTACTTTCTTCCAGTTTAATCGATAACGGAACATTGATAGCACCGGCATGTAAAATTCCAAGTTCACCTGTAATCCATGCATTCCTTCCTTCAGAGAGCAAAGCAATTTTATCACCAACTTCAACCCCCATAGCCATTAAACCTGCGGCAATTAAATGCGCTTGTTTCTTAGTTTCCAGGTAGGTTGTTGCTGAAAAATTACTATTGGTTTTTTCCCAAAGGAAAGGTTCGTGTGCATATTTATCAACACTTTTGTTTAATAAATCAATAATCGTGGGCTTCATTAGCAAAATATTAATATCTCTCAGAATAAGACAGTGAGGTTAAAAAATATATTTTTCTATTAATAAACAGTGTGTAAAGATAGTGAAATTTTTAAACTATGACAAAATATTACCCGCATCAGACAAAAACAAAGCCCACCATCTGGCAGGCTTAATTCGAGTTAAAATCACAATCCAATTACAGAAGGTCTATAATTATGAATCATTTATTTTACCATTTCAACTTTTCTGGTTGCTTCCATGGTTGTATTTCTAATTTCCACTTTTTCCACCACTTTTTGAGCCAAATCTCTGAAAGCCATATACATAATACTATTATCATCATCGGCTATCGGGCGACCGGCATCACCACATTCACGAATGCTTTGCACCAATGGAATTTGTCCAAGCAGAGGCACATTCAGTTCATCAGCAAGTCTTTTTCCACCATCTTTTCCAAAAATATAATATTTATTTTCCGGTAGTTCGGCAGGTGTAAACCAGGCCATATTTTCTACCAATCCAAGAACAGGAACATTCACTTTTTCACCGGTAAACATATTAATCCCCTTACGTGCATCGGCTAACGCAACATCCTGTGGTGTAGTTACCACAACCGCACCCGTAATGCCAAGTGTCTGTACAAGAGTAAGATGAATATCACCTGTACCGGGTGGCAAATCAATTACAAAATAATCCAGTTCGCCCCACTGAGCATCTGTAATAAGTTGTTTCAGGGCATTACTCGAAACTGATCCACGCCAAACAAGTGCGCTCTTAGGTTCGACAAAAAATCCGATGGATAGAATTTTCACACCGTACTTCTCGACAGGTATTATTACCTGATGTCCATCTACTTCCAGTATTTCCGGCTTAACATCTTCAACGCCAAACATTTTTGGAATGGATGGACCGTGTATATCTGCATCGAGCAAACCCACTTTATATCCCAACGAAGCCAATGCGATAGCCAGATTACTGGAGATTGTAGATTTGCCCACACCACCTTTGCCTGAAAAAACTGCAAGTATATTTTTCACACCCGGCAGTAATTGCGTGGGTTTTGGTTTGGGTAGTTCTTTTGTCAGGGCTGTAATATTTCCTTTTATGTCAATATCTTCACCAACATAAGTCAGTATGGCTTGTTCAGCAGCTTTTACTACTGACTTTGTAAACGGATCATTTGGTTTTTCGAAAAGTAACGAGAATGATACTTTATTCCCCTCAATAAGTAATTCATCCTGAACCATGCCCAACGACACAATATCATTACCGTTTCCGGGATACCGTACATGTTTCAGTGCATCAATAATTTGCTGTGATTGTATAGCCATTTTTAATATTTTCCTGTCTTTTAAAAATAAAAATTTTTAGAATTGTATCTTAATCAAAGATACAATTCTAAAAACGGTTTCAGAAATAAAATGTTTAAATCTGAATGAAATTCACGCGGATTTAACTTATCTGAATTTTAATCCTACAGTGAGGTTAAGTGGTGCAGTTCCAATCGTTTTCACCTGATCGGCAATAGATTGACCCTGTATCAAGGTGTATCTCAAATCAGCTGTAATAAATCCAAGCACATCGAGTCCTGCTCCAACCTGCCAGTCTAAACTCATCTTGCCGGTAGGTTTATCAGATTTGTCTAATGGAAATCTAAACTGAGGACCACCATTAAGGTGAAGACTAAGTAATCCAATATCTAAAAATTTAAGACCTACCATTACAGGAACTTTAATATAAGAACTGTCAACAGTACTGGAGAATTTCTTAAAACAGTAATAAGCCTCTGGTTGTAAATAAAGTGTTTCACCCAATTGTAACATCAAACCGGCCTGATAATTTGAACCTAACTGATTGGCTACGGAATTAACATCCGTAGTGAAATTCGTAATATCAAGTCCAAATTTAGGTCCAATCCAAATTTTCGCTTTTGGTTTTTCTACTGTTGTGTTATCCTGTGCATTGCCTGCAATGCTAAGTGATAAAAATAACAAGCTTGCTAAAATAAATTTTGTTTTCATTGTGGTTAGTTTTTTTAAATAATAAGTAAGGAAAAGATGTTTCAAATATACAACATATTTTTAAAAAACATATTTTTATGTATTATTTTTTGTTTTACCTCTTGCGAAACTTCTGTAGGTGTCGTATTCAATTTCGATGTCCGGTTCGATGAATTCAGGTCTTTTAACAGGCACAAACTGTATGTATTTTATTGATAGTCCGCGACTTAACCATTGTTGTTCGTAATATGTTTTTATATTCAGAACCGGATTATTAACCTCTGAAGCATGTATATTATCTGTCATAAAAACTACGGGGTAATTATTAGATTTAACCATCTCGCAAGTATAGGTAAACATAAAATTGCTGTCGGTCTTCAGATGAATCAACCCATTTTCTTTTAGAAATTGCAGGTACAGTTTCATAAAATTCGTTGAAGTCAGCCTTTTGGTCGTTTTTTTCATTTGTGGGTCAGGAAAGGTGAGCCAGATTTCAGCGATTTCATTTTCTGCAAAAAAGTGATGAATCATTTCAATGTCTGTCCTTAAAAAAGCTACATTATTTAACTTTTTTTGCAGTGAGTCCTTTGCACCCGTCCAGATTCTGGCACCTTTAATATCAATCCCGATAAAGTTCTTCTCGGGGTATAATTCCGCAAGCCCAACTGTGTATTCACCTTTACCACAACCAAGTTCGAGCACAATGGGATTTTCATTTTTAAAAAAAAGTTCATTCCATTGTCCATTCATTTTAAAGTCAGCACCACCACGTACCGCATGCGATGACACCTGAAAAACATGCGGAAATGTTTCCATTTCCGCAAACTTGGCTAATTTATTCTTTCCCACCTGAAATCAATTTTCAATTTATACACAATTTTCCCCTTTAGGGGTTAGGAGTCACCTTTTCTACCTGCATTCCTATATCATTAATTCCAACCAGAACCGTATCGCGCATGCCGTGAACAATTTTATACTTATAAATTCCCTTTTTATCGAATTTCACATTTTGTTGGTAAAAAACCGGCATTTGAAGTACCGAACCTATTCCTGTTCCCAACCACTTTCCTCTTTTATCGGCGAGATAGCATTCGATTGAGTCTTTCGTTTCCACACTATCCGGAGTCATTTTTGAAAGGAAGAGCCATAAATTCTGATACGGATATTCTCCTCTGTTTCTGACATTTACATAAATATTATAGCGTATGGTTGTATCATTCACCGGAATATCAAATGTACACAAACTATCCTTATGCCAACCAGAAGTTGTTATCGTTTTGTATTTCAAATACACATCCGATTTCACACAACCGGTTAGAATTAAGGTTGCAAAAACAATAATCAGACTATTTTTCAGTATTTTCCGAGCCATTTTCTCCTTTTTTAATTGGTTTCTCGAATCTTGGAGCATTATTTCCGTTGTTTTCACGCGGACCAGATTTATCTCTCTGATTACGGTTGTCGTGTCGGCGGTTTTTATTATTATTTGGGCGTTTTTTTGTATCGAAACGTGTCAGACTATCCTGACCAACACCACTTTCGTACTCAATTACTACAGGTTTTGCAGCCTCATCTCTCAAATCTTCAAGCCTGTCAGGTTTCTGTCCTTTTTTATTAAGTGCAATCACATCCCTGGCACGCTCGGGTGAAATTGTAATAATATTAGCCGCAAAATTTTGTGACGTTGAATAGGAGATTTGTCGTTTAAACACATCCGTTTTGAAATGATAATAGGTATTATCTGCAGTTTCGAGTTGAATTTCTTTAGAAGGAAAACCTTTGGAAGCATCTATATAAGTATCCACTTCAAAATTCATACAGCACTTTAGTTTGCCACATTGTCCGGCAAGTTTCTGTGGATTGAGTGAAATATCCTGAATACGTGCAGCACTGGTCGATACTGTATTAAAATTCGTCATCCAACCCGAGCAGCAAAGCTCACGACCACAGGGTCCGATACCACCAATACGACCGGCTTCCTGACGTGCTCCGATTTGCTTCATTTCGATACGAACACGGAATGTTTCGGCAAAAACTTTGATTAGCTGACGGAAGTCAACACGCTCATCTGCAATATAATAGAAAATAGCCTTATTTCCATCACCCTGAAATTCCACATCACCGATTTTCATATCTAATTTAAGACTTTCAGCAATCTGGCGGGCTTTAATCATCGTTTCGTGCTCCTTGGCTTTGGCTTCATTGAATTTCTCCAAATCATTTTCCTTTGCTATCCTGTAAACCCTGCGAACTTCCATCTTTTCAGGATTCACATTGTATTTTTTCATTTGAAGCAGAACCAGCCTGCCCACCAGTGTTATTTCCCCAATATCGTGCCCCGGTGATGATTCCACAGCGACCATATCACCTTTTTGAAGCGGAATTTTAGTACTGTTCAAAAAATATCCTTTTCGGGTATTTTTAAATTGCACTTCCACAAAATCAGTCTCTTTCTGCGTTTCCGGCAGATCGCACATCCAGTCGAATGTGCTGAGTTTCTGGGTTGAGTTGCGGTTACAGCCCTTTTTGTTCATGCAGCAACCACCATTATTTAGCTTATAATCCATTATTTTAGTTTTTTTTTGTAGAGACGTTGTATACAATGTCTTTACGGATAAAGTATTTATCTTTTCAGCAGCATAATCACCTTCAACACCAGGTCGAAGAAAATCATTTTTGCGTTTACATTTTGTTCTATTTGTCTTTCGGCCAAAGCAAATTCGCTCATCAAATCTTCCACATTACGTTCATTGATAAACGGTGAGAATTTATGCGAAAACTCCGCCTCAGGCGTTGTCATGTAATTCAGTTCCGGTTGCTGCACATTGCGGATAAAATTCTCACGTGTCATACGTTGTGCATAACTCAGAAAATTTTTCTGTCGCTCACGACCAATGGAAGGTGCAGCCATATCTTCCGACCATTTACGCAGTGTTTTCAGCGAAGCATGGTCTTTTTTATTACCCACCTGCCAGGCCAACCGCATAATCATAACAAAACGGTCAAAGTTTTGTTTGTTTTCATCTGTTTCGCTCAACACAGAAAGCGCATTCAGATAGCTGCCATTGGCAATATGAGCAGCATAAGATGCATCGTCCTTCTGTATTTCATATTCGGTGTTACTCAAAAGTGCCTGTACAATTTCATCCTCATTCAACCGTGGTATATGAACATGCTGAGTTCGCGATAGAATTGTTCCGATAATCTGATCGGGTTCATTGGAAACCATCAGAAAAACGGTTTTTTCAGGTGGTTCTTCCAGAATCTTCAACAATTTATTGGCGCAGGTTTCGTGCATTTTTTCCGGCAGCCAGATAATCATGATTTTGTATTCCGACTCATAGGTTTTCAGACTGAGTTTTCGCAAAATCTCTTCACTTTCGTTGGAATAAATCAAACCCTGTTTCGCATCTTCCGAAATTTCGGCATACCATTCGTTTATTCCAAAATAGGTTTTATCCAGCACTATCGACCTGAAATCTGCAATAAAATCATCACAAACAACGCTTTGCTTGCCCGCAGGTTTTATAATTGGAAATACAAAATGCAAATCGGGATGCGCCAGTTTTGCAAATTTCATGCACGAAGGACAAATCCCACATGAATCGGACGCTGTACGGTTTTCGCAGCATATATACTGAGCATAGGCAATAGCCAACGGCAATTTACCAATACCCTCGACACCACGCAGAAGCTGTGCATGAGGTATGCGTTGCTCGGTAACCGAGTTGATAAAACGCTGCTTTATATCCTGCTGACCAATAATTTGCGAAAACAACACCCTGATTAGTTAATAGTTTATAGTTGACAGTTAATAGTTAATAACAGCTTGTTTATTGCCGTTTGTTGTTTACCATTTACCGCTGCTTAGTAACGTGCAAATATACAAAAAAGAAAAGAAATCGGGAAATGGCGGGAAATATGGATGAATAATTGATTAAATGTATTTATTAAGCTACGATTTAAGTCAAAAAAAAACGCTGCCGGACTTCTCCGGCAGCGCTCCTAACAATCAAAAAAATCAAATTTTTGAAATCATTATCGCCGTACCTCCTCCCGGAGCGAGGCTTAATGTGAGGTTAGTATCTGATGTCACATCCATACTTTCAATAATAATGGGATAGGGATTCGTTTTGTAGTCGGCACCCTTTCCGTCACGGAAAATTTTGGCGCGGTATTTTGCACCCTTGTCTAGAAACGAAAGTTGAAAGGTGATTTCCCGCGCATTTTCGTTGGTTATTCCTCCTACAAACCAGTTGTCACTTTTTCGGTCTTTCCGTGCAATAACCACATAATCGCCTATTTTGGCATCAGGAACTACTGTTTTAGCCCAGTTGGTGGGACAGGAAGTGATAAACTCGAAAGCCGGATTGTTTTCGTAGTTTTCAATCATATCCGACGCCATTTGTATAGGACTGTAAAGAACAACATTGAGCGCAAGTTGCTTGGCAAGTGTTGTTTGAACATGTGTTCCTGGTTTAGCCGGATTCGAGAAATTGAATGTACCAGGCGTAAAATCCATCGGCCCTGCCAATCCGCGTGTGAAAGGAATAATGGTGGTATGACACGGTGGATTACCGCCATCGGGTGACCATGCATCGTACTCCTGCCCACGCACACCTTCCTGCGAAAGTAAATTCGGATAAGTTCGTTGCAGACCGGTAGGTGTCATCGGTTCGTGGTTGTCAATTGAAACATGATAGCCAGCAGCCGTTTCAATCACTTTGCGGTAATGCCTAACCGAATACTGGCAGCTGTGCAATTCCTTGTTATCAAGCAAAGGGTTTACGTAGCCGGTTTTTACGGTACTGATTCCATATTTATTGCAGAATTTATAAGCATCATCCAGCTGGTTTTCGTAATTTTTTGCTGCACCTCCCGTTTCGTGATGTCCGATGATTCTGACGTGCTTTTGAGCAGCATAATCTGCAATTTTTTGTATATCAAAATCAGGATAAGGTTTGCTAAAATTGAATATCTCGCCGTTCTTAGTCCAATCACCATCCCAACCTACGTTCCATCCTTCAACCAACACACCTGAAAATCCGTGTTTGGCTGCAAAATCAATGTAGCGAAGTGTATTTTCGGTAGTTGCACCGTGTTTGTTGCTTTGTCCCCAGGTATAGTTGGTAAGATGCATTCCCCACCAGATTCCAATGTATCTTCCGGGTTCAATCCATGAAGTATCCTTTATTTTTGAAGGTTCATTCAGGTTAAGCATCATCCGTGAGAGCAGTAAATCACCTGGTTTAGACGCAATAATAATAGTTCTCCACGGACTATGAAACGGAGTTTGGGCAAATACTTTCTCTCCTGTCGACCAGGGAGTTAAATCTGCTTTTAATGTATTTGAACCTTTTTTTGTAGCCAGATTAAGTCCTGCATAATCGGTCAAATTTGCTTCATGAATAGCCAGATACAAGCCGCAGCTCATTTCTATAGTCAATGGCGTACAGGCTGTATCCATTTTCGAAACCGGTGCTTTTGTATAAAGATTCTCAAAAAAGTTGGTGTGATTGGATGGAATTGACCATGCCTGAGGCTGTCCCGTAAGGGCAAACTCGGTGATTTCGTCCATGATTACAAAATCCTTCAGATTTTCCTGCTTTGGAAAAGCATACCGGAAACCAACGCCATCGTTGAAAACCCTGAAAATAATAACTAATTTTCGGTGTTTAGCCGTGGCTTCGACCAAATGAAAAGTAGTTTCGTTGAAGTTATTGCGCACTGTACTTTCTTCGCCCCAGGGTTCTGCCCATTGCTCATCTACTTTTCGGTTTGCCGTAGATTCCAATTTGAAATTTGCACAGAAACAATCCTTGCTTTTCAGAACAAATCCCAAAAATGATTTTTCAATAATCGGCTTACCCGATTTTGATACCTGATAAAAAGGCTTTCCTTTATCGAGTCCTATTGTTGCGCGAATGGTACCATCGGGTGAAATAACATCAGCTTTTACTCCAAAAAAAGAAATGAATCCCAGAAAAAAGGCAATAGGTATCCTTCGGCATGTTAACTTTTTCATACTGTTAAGGGTTTTTTAGTTTTCTATATCTGTCAGTAAATCAACAGCTTTCTGATCCTGCATAGACACAAAGTAGTAGAAAGCCTGGTTCATTTTGGATTGTTTATACGAATCAAGTTTGTATTTTTTCCGCAAATCAAACAAACGTTTTATGTTTTCCAACTGAGTTTGGTTGGATGAAACTCCAAAAGCAGTTTGAAGCGAAGTAAGAAAAGAATATCCAAACTCCTGTGTAGGCTCAATCATGGTTCCTTCGCCAAAATCATTCCAGGTAATAAGTTGAATTTGAGGCATATTTCTCTTTTTGGCTTCGGCAAGCATATCATTCCACAGATCACCTTTACGGTAATCGACAAAAAACAAACTGTCTTTACCATCGCCCTGATAATAATAGGAATGGAATCCCGGCCATGCTCCGGCAAAAGCAGGAATATTTTTGGCGGCTAAATCATCGTATATTGCACGTGAACGGGTTATATCAAGTCCGTGATCATTTTTATCATCAGTTGCTGTCCATGGGCCCCAGGCACCCCACGGCCACAGAAATACCGCACTAACGTTTGACGCCCCTACTTTTGGATAGAAATAATTATAATTATTGCCCGGCACATCCCTGCCATAAGGTATCATAAAGTAGGGTTTGGTAGGATAAATTCCCAACAGCGAAGTCCATTGTGATGGTTTATTTATAAAATCTGGACCAAACACGCCCAACAACGGTGCGTTATTCACTTTGATGTAATTGCTTCTGGTCATGTAGCTGTTCATGATATACGCCATATCAGTTACCGCAAGTTCAACCGTATCTTTTGAGCCGGTATTTATCATTACATTCGGAATGGTTCGGTCTTCGTAAATAATGGCAAATTCAAGTCCCACTTTTTTACAGGCTTCAATAATTGCATTGGAATTACGGGTAAGTTTATAGGTATCGTTGATATTATACGATCCGTACCAGTCAATCAAAATCCCATCAATTCCGGCATATTTCATCAGAAGCAAGTGATATTCAATTAAATCAGGATCGCTGGAAGCATAGGGTCCAATAAGCGGATAATAATGAGACGCTATTTGCCGGCGACCACTTGCATCGATGCTGTCCGGGTTGCATTTACTCATTTTCCAGTGAACGCCCCAAGTGCCGCCATTGCTTGCCTTGTTTTCGAACCAGGGCATATAATGCACATACACTTTCATCGAATTGGCTTTAGTTACCGCCACCGGACTAAGAGTAGTTACTGTATAGATTGGTTCTGTAGGGTTACATCCAGTAATTAGAATGACACATATACCACAAATGATGTTGAAAATTGACTTTTTCATAATTGATATCCCTGATTTTGAGTAAGGTTTTTATTTAAATCCAGT
>CAIQOG010000435.1 GCA_903873355.1 uncultured Bacteroidales bacterium | reverse complement strand
CTGCCCGCGATATGATATTGAGTGGTATCCATAAGCAGGTTTCTGCACGCAAAACCAATGACCTTGACATTGCTATTGCTATCCCCGATTGGTCAAAGTTTCATGAAATATCAGCAGGCTTATGCAGCATCGAAGGTTTTGAGAAATCAAAGGCACAAACCCAGCGTTTTTTATATAAAACCCACTTCCAGCTTGATATTGTCCCTTTTGGTGAAATTGCCCATGCCGATACGCTGATCTACTGGCCACCCGAAGAATCTCAAGCTATGTCGGTCGCTGGATTTACCGATGTGGTAAAACATGCCCTTGAAATAACTGTGGATAACAGCTTCACAATTCACGTGGCTACATTGCCAGGAATTTTCATCCTAAAGTTAAATGCCTGGAGAAACAGAAACATCGAAACCAACAGGGACGCGGATGATATGGCATTTATTATTTCAACATACCTTGAAATAAATGAACAACGTGCGGTAGCAGAAAATTATGACTTGTATGAAGCTGATGATTTTTCAACCTTTATCGCCGGGGCTTCCCTATTAGGACGAGATATGAAAACAATCCTTAAAACAAACCCTGAAATTCTGAATGAATTTATCACCATTCTCCGCGCCGAAGTTAAGAAAATGGATAATAGCCAGCTGATTAACCAGATGATGGAAACCCATGGCTCTTTGAAATACGAGGATGTTTATAACAGCCTTCTTTCACTTACAAATGAATTAAGTAATTAAGATTATTATAACATGGCCAAAACACCGGAAACCAACGAAGAAATTGTCCTCGAAGACAATCAGATTATTTGTGCACTAACAGATGCAATTAAACCATCCAAAAGCAAAGAACTTACTCTGCAATCACTTATTCTGATGCTCAATGAGGAGTATGGGTTTGAGATGAACGACATGGAACGCGATTTCGGGTTTGCCTTTGTTGATCTTGAAGGCAAAAATAAGCGCATGAAAATTGATTTGGCAGTTTTTGAAGAAGGAAAACCTCATGATGCTGACTGCCTGATCCGTATTTGTATTGTACAGGATGATAAAACTAAGTTTAATGACAGTAAGAAAGGCGTTGAAGCTACCTTACAGGCTGCGCTCGAAGCTGCTGAAAATTGCGAGTTTGGCTTATGGACAAATGGGGAAGAGTTTCATTTCCTGCAAAAAGAAATTGATGAATGGAGCCAGGCTTATTGTTACGATATTTCCGATTTTCCTGGTGCAGGCCAAAGTATGGAGGACCTGGAGAAAAGGGCTGATAAAATAAAACCACGTAAACCAGCCAATGATTCTCTTATCAGAACTTTTAAACGTTGTCACGATTACATATATGGAAATGAAGGCATGAAGAAAACTGCCTTCTGGGAATTATTAAACCTGATTTTTTGTAAAATCTTCGATGAAAAACGTCGCTTCATTCCTTCACCTAATGGTGAGAGCTATCGCCGCAAATTTTGGGTGGGAGTTAAAGAACAAAATACAGAAGAAGGGTTGAAAAATATCTCAAAGCGCATAAAAAATATCTTTGAAGAGCTTAAATCCGATCCCTTGTTTTCTGAAGTTTTTGATGGGAACGAACAAATTAACTTATCGGATCGGGGTTTAGCTTTTGTTGCAGGAGAACTTGCCAAATATTCCTTCCTTGATGCTACTGTAGACGTTAAAGGTACAGCGTACGAAACCATAGTTTCTAATACATTAAAACAAGAAGCAGGACAATTCTTCACGCCAAGAAATCTAATTCGTTGTATGGTCGAAATGATGGACCCTTCTGAAAACATGCGCGTACTAGATCCTGCCTGCGGATCAGGAGGATTCCTTACTATTGTTCTTGACCATGTGCGTAAAAAAATTACTGAAGAAATGTATCCTGAGTTATCAGGCTTATATTTGATCGAAAAGTACAATTCCGCTGAAGTAAACGAGCGTGTTAAAAATTACGCCGAACGAATGATTTTCGGTTTTGACTTTGACCCTGATCTAAAAAAGGCTGCACGTATGAATATGGTAATGGCAGGTGATGGCCATGCAAATATTTTCAATATTAACTCGCTTGATTATCCGTTAGGGCCTAAAACAGGTGAACTCGAAAAAATCAAACAAACCATACAGAATAGCATTGCTACTAGCCTCGACAAAGATGTTCCTTACGAAACCGATGATGCCCGTGGAAAATTCGATCTCATATTTACCAATCCTCCGTTTGGGGCTAAAGTAGAAGTGGATTTTCAGATATCTAAACGATACGAACTTGGGCACAATTGGAGCAAAGATATTTACGGAAACTACCAGAAGGGAACTGTGAGCAGTAGTTCAGCACCTGAAGTTCTCTTTATTGAACAATGTCACATCTTCCTTAAACCAGGTGGCCGAGTCGCAATAGTTCTTCCAGATGGTATTTTGGGCAATCCAAATAATGAGTATGTACGCGACTGGATTCTGAAGCGATTTCATATCCTGGCTTCCGTAGACCTCGCAGTGGAAACCTTCCTTCCTCAGGTAGGTGTGCAAGCATCAGTGCTTTTCCTTCAAAAGAAAACATCAACTGAACGTGATGCTGCTATTAGTGGTGAAGATTATGAAGTATTCATGGCCATCGCCGAAAGCGTGGGTAAAGACCGTCGAGGAATACCTATTTATAAGCGTGATGAAGATGGGGCAGAATTACTTTTTGATGATGTGAAAGAAGTTCTTTTGAGAGATAATTATGGAAATACAAAACTTAGTAGCCGCAAAGTTCGCATTAAACGTCTAAATGACGATTTGCCACAAATAAGTGAAGCTTATCTAAATTTCAAAAAAACATCATGATAAAAGATTCTATTAATATACTTGCTATCAGACAATCTTACAGATTTAACGCAAGTTTTCACCTTTCGATGTCTGAAGCATTCGAGAGGAAGATTTGCAAGTTTGAAGTACGTCAATTGCACAGTATAACCCTTGACATTTATACAGCAGGAAGAAGTAAACGTAACTATTCTGATTCAGTAAATGGTATTCCTTACTTAGGGAATACTGATATATCTTCAGTAAATCCAAAAGTTGGCTGTAAGTATGTTTCAAAAAAATATTGGAAGGATAAAAAAGGATTTCTTAAAGAAGGAATGATTCTTACCGGTCGAGTCGGACAGAATACAGTTGGAGCTTATACTTATTCAAACAAAACCCTTGAAGGGTGCGTAGGTTCTGATAATGTAATAAGAATAATACCTGATGATAAAATAAAATCTGGCTTCTTGTTTAGCTATCTTGCATCTAAGTATGGCTTTGTTTTTTCTCGAAAACATATTTCTGGGAATGCACAGCCATTTATTACAGAAGACATGCTCGGTACAATCCCAGTCCCGATTTTCAATTCAGAAAAACAATTTCAAATTCATAATCTTATTTCTGAATCAGCCGAGCTTCATGTAGATGCAAATAGATTACTTGAAGCGGCAGAACAAATGTTCCTTGATCAATTAAGTTTAGATAAAATAAAAGATCGAATTTTCTCCCGATCTGAAAGAACTACTGGAAATATATTTTTGCTAAAAAAGAGCGCGCTATCACCATTATCTTTCAGAGCTAGAAATTATAGTCCAAGAAAGCAAGAGATTCTAAAGCTATTAAGAAATAATAAATTCGATAAGCTTATTGAAGTTTTGGAATGTCCGCCATCTTATGGAGCCCGTTTTAAACGAATTGAAGCAACTAATGGTAACATTGAGTTATTGGCACAAGGTGACATTTTTGATTTTAAACCAAAAGGACGGTTAATTTCTAAAAAAAATATTCCAAATCTTGAAAATGAACTTGTTAAAAAAGGGACAATTCTAATTCCAGCACAAGGTACTCTTGGTGAAAACGAGATATTTGCGCGAGCAAAACTTGTTTGGGGATATTTAGAAAACAAATTAGTTGCAGGACATGCAATGAGATTTATTCCTAATCCTAACAAAATCAGTGAAGGATACCTTTATATAGTCCTTAGTTCAAATTTATGGTTTAGACTCCTTAGGAATAGTGTATATGGGACAAATCTTTTGGGTTTTATTATTCCATTTTTAAATGACTATCCTATTCCTCGCTTTGACAAAGAAATTGAGCAAATTATAGACCAAAAAGTTAAACTAGCTTACATAAAATTAACAGCCTCTATTGATAAAGAGAATCAGGCAATTCAACTCGTTGAAAAAGAAATAGACCAATGGCAACAATAATACAAGCCAAACACAGCAAAGGAGCAGTAAATGCAGGCGAAGAGCGTTTATTGAAAT
>CAIQOG010000434.1 GCA_903873355.1 uncultured Bacteroidales bacterium | reverse complement strand
TGCAGTACCTTCAAAAATTGATTTCGGTCTTTTAAAACCTGGAGATAAGGTTACTAAACAGTTTACTTTGAAAAATCCAACAAAGACGACTGTAACAGTTAATAAATTAAAATTAAAAAGAAACTTACAAGAATTCATTATTGAATCTAAAGATTTCCCTTGCACAATTGCTGCTGGAATGAGCAGAACAGTTGACGTAAGTGCAACAGCAATTAAAGATGCCGCAGATTCATATTATGATTATGTAATTGCAGAATTATCTTGCTACGAAAAAGAAATTGATACATTATCATTCAAAACAGGCGAACCTATCGTTTGGATTGGTGATGCAAACTGGGGTACAATTCCAGTTAATGTAGAAAGAGTTAAAACAGTAGAAATTATCAATCAAGGCGCAGTTCCAGTTATTTTAGAAAAAATGGATTGGCCAGATAAAGTTCACTTTACAAGAGTTGAAAACTTAAACTTCCCATTAACTTTGTTAAAAGGTGAAACTCACGAATTCCAAGTTTATTACAAAGCTGACGTACCAGGTGTAGCTCACAAAACTACAGCTTTATTCGAAGGCAATACAACAAAAGTTAAGCTTTATTCAGATTGGGAAGGCCAAGGAATGACTGTTGGACCAGTTATTACTCCTAACGACTGGAAAAGAAAACGTATGGATGATAAATTCTGGACAAAATATGCTATTGACAATGGATTTAAATATGACGCAACTTTAGGTTATATTGGTTCTGTTGACTTAAGTGCAATTGGTAATACAAAACTTATCAATGTTAATGTTAAAATCGAAAATGATGTAGACGGAGTATTTTCATTTAACCAAAGTGAAGTACCACAAGTAATCGTTGGTGATGCAGCAGCACTTCCATTAACAGTTTACTTCAAACCAAAAGCAGAAAAAGATTATACAGCGCATATCACTTTAACAGGTGAATTTAATGGTAAAACATTATCAATTTCAGCTGACTTAGTAGGTACAGGTATTTTACCTCACGTAAATGTGATTGGTAAAACTTGGGCTGATATGTTAATTGGTAAAGTACAATCAGAAAATGGTCAAGTAAAACACAATATGGTATTAAATAATGTTTATGCAATGCCATTAACAGTTAACGGATTATCAATTGAAGGAACTCATAAAGCAAACTTCGTTATTGATCCAACTTGGTTAGCAGCAAATCCATATCCAATTAAAATTGATATTGCTAGCTCAATCGACGTTCCTATTCTCTTTACTGCAAATGACGTTGGTGTGAACACTGCTACTTTAGTTTCTGATGATGACGCTACAGATCCTGTAGATAACCACAAAGGAGATTTATTAGTAAAAGTTTACAAACCAGACTTAATTCCAACTGATAATGACTATTTGACAATCTTTAAAACAACAACTAAAGATGGTCAGGTAACTTTAAGCAATATTGGTTCAATTCCTATAACAATTACAAGAGACATTACTGCTTCTTTAGAAGGCAATGATCCAAATAGCTTTATTATTAATACTTGGTATATTAAAAATGGTTCATTCAAAAAATCAGTTGAGCCAAAAATTCCATTCGTTTTAGATTTAGGCGATGTATTATACATTGACGTAACTTTCAAACCAATGGATTCTAAAAAATATTCTGCAAAAATCGTTTACAAAAACGACTTTGAAGAAAGAACATCAACTTTAGTTGGTATCGGCGAAGAAATGTGGACATTAGTTTCAATTCCTGATTATCCAAATTCAGGCGGATCACTACTTCCAGGCGAGCCAGTTACAATTAGTGTAAATTATGCTACTCATCCATCAAAAGAAGCTAAATACAAAGACAATTTGGAAGCAGCAAATATTACTGAGTTCAAAACTTTGATTTATTTCAAAGATGCAAGTAGAGTTAATGTACAGGATGTTTATCCAGCTGAAGTTAATAATGAAGTTGTAACTATTATCAATGATAATACTACAATGACAAACGGTTGGACTGTTGTTAATTCAACAATCGTTGACAAAGAACATTTGTTAATCGAAATGTCAGGTCCATCTGCATTAAAAAGCAGCAATTTACCTTTATTAAAAGTTAAATTCAACACATTCTTGAGTGACTTAAACTTAATTCCTATTCCTGTTGAATTTAAATTACAAAACAAAGCTTATGTTAATATTGACAACGATCCAGGAAGCATTAAAATTGATCC
>CAIQOG010000433.1 GCA_903873355.1 uncultured Bacteroidales bacterium | reverse complement strand
TAACACATGACAAAATAAACTATAAAGTGTATGCAACAAAAGCATTTACTTTCACTTCAGGGAAACTGGAGGATCAAACAAACAGTACTATCAATCAAACATTTAGTTTAAATCTGGCCTATACAACTCCAAGGCAGTGGCAGGAGTTATCTATGGATGTTTCTACCATAGCCAATAATACCTACGACAGGATTGTGTTGTTTCCCGAAGCATGGTCTAATAAAACAGCGTTCAGTTTTTATATTGACGATGTGACATTGGTTAAAAATTATCTAATTTCCGGAACTGGTGTAAATAAGGTTGCAAATTCTGAAATTCGTTATTCAGCTGCACAACATAGTTTAAATATAAAATGTATAGGTGAAGGATGGGTAGAGTTAATATCACTTTCCGGGAAAATCGTGAGAAACTATCGAATAAATGGTGATGATAATATTCAATTATCCGGCATAACAACTGGTGTTTATATAGTCCGGTTGAAGAGTTCAGGTACTTGGGCCGTTCAAAAAATAATAGTTGGAAACGCATTGTAAAGCCCTGAAATTAATCCCAAACAGCCTTTAATAAGACAAATACCATCCTGATTGTAATTCAGGATGGTATTTTTTTGAAAAAACAGAGCATAAATGTTCAAAAAAGTATAATCAATTGACTGAATTGTGTAATTCCGGCAATTGTTATACCTATATTTTTGTAACTGAAATAAATGGCTAAAATATCCATTCGATTATAGGTTCAATTATATTTAATTTTTAAATTTAAAATCATGAAAAAACTATTCATTTTATTCTGCTTTATCGCAGGCTTAACGAGCTTGAATGCTCAAACATTAATCCAAAAATTCTATTTTGATTTTGGAGTTGCAGCAGATTCTACGAAATTTGATGCAGCCGGTAATAATGGAAATTACTGGAATAACTATACCGGTGTTAATGCGAATTTTCAAACCCGAAGGCTTGTAAATTCATCAAATGCGGTAACCAACTATCATTTATACCCAAAGAACCGAACAAGTACTTATATGTTTGTTGGTGTAAATGGACCCAATTTTGGACCAAATACAAATACTGCTGCTCTTGGAGATTTAGGGATCGCCAATGCTACGACCTCAACTATGTATAATAATGCAGCCAGTGCCACCGGAGCACAGCTAACATTTAATGGATTAAATCCGGCAAGACGTTATAAGTTTTATATTTTTGGTAGTAGAAAAGATGTTTATAGAGTTAACAGGTACACCTTAACCGGAACGACAACATATACTGATACTTTAACGATAGGTTATGCTCTTGCAAACGCAAATTCGGGAAACGCATCAGGCGCCGGTGTAACTTATAACAATACCAGAATCGTTCAGTCAGGGTTGATTTATCCTAAAGCAGATTCAATTACACTTGCTGTTACTATGTTTACAGGTACTACAGCTTGTTATATCAATTGTATGAAAATGGAAGAATATAAAGGAACTCAAACCATTACTTTTGGGGCTTTACCAATTAAAGTTGTTGGAGATGCAGACTTTGCACCCGGTGCAACTGCCAGCTCTGCATTAGCGGTTAGTTATGCCAGTTCCAATACAGCTGTAGCAACCATTGTATCCGGTCAGATTCATATCGTAGGAGCAGGAACAACCACCATCACTGCTTCACAAGCCGGCGATGCTACTTATGAAGCTGCTACAAGCGTACCACAAACACTAACTGTTAGTGGTGCAGCACTGACAGCACAAACCATAACATTTGGAGCATTGTCTGCTAAAACTACCGGTGATGCACCTTTTGATCTAACAGCTACTGCCAGTTCAGGATTAGCGGTATCGTATAGCAGTTCCAATACTGCTGTTGCAACTGTATCAGGTAGTACCGTTACCATTGTAGGCGGAGGGACAACCGATATTACTGCATCTCAGGCAGGTAACGGTACCTATGCAGCAGCTTCCAATGTAATTCAGACATTGACCGTAAATAAACAAAATCAAGCCATTACCTTCGATGCGCTAAGTTCAAAAACTGATGCAGATGCACCTTTCACAGTTTCACCATCGAGCACTTCGGGATTGGCAGTCACGTTGACAAGTTCCAATACCGCTGTGGCACTGGTTAGCGGAAGTACGATAACGATAGTAGGTGCCGGCACTTCTACTATCACCGCTTCTCAAGCCGGGAATACTATTTATAATGCAGCTACCAGCGTACCGCAAACATTAACCGTAAGTTCTGTAATGTCGGTTAATCAACATCTTTTCTTCGATTTTGGACCTATGGAAGGTACCAATGGTGACGCAACTACAAACCCGGATGCAAACGGAAATTACTGGAACAATATTTCAAATGCCGCCGGAGG
>CAIQOG010000432.1 GCA_903873355.1 uncultured Bacteroidales bacterium | reverse complement strand
GGCATACAAGCGCTGAATGGTGCTGATGCAAACCTGGCTGTCGGTGGCTATATAACTTGATTTCAACCGCTGAACACTATAGAGTTCGGTAAACTTGCGGTTATCGTCGTTAGGCACAAACGACATAAATTCCTGTTCGGCCTGTTCGCCCAGGTTCCGGGTATCGACAAGAAACAAAACACGTTTGGCTTTGGCAAATTTTAGCAGGCGATAAACGGCGGTAATAGCCGTAAATGTTTTTCCTGAACCGGTGGCCATCTGAATCAATGCCCGTGGCCGGTTTTCCCTAAATGAAATTTCAAGTTTATTGATGGCATTTACCTGGCATTCGCGTAATCCCTGGATTTGCAGGGCAGGTAAATCGTGTAACCGTTTCCGGAGTGATTTATCTTTTTTACGCCAATCGCGAAATGTTTCGGGCCGGTGAAAACTGAACACTTCCTTTGCTCTTGGTTTGGGATCGGTAAAATCAATAAACCGGGTTACTTCGCCGGTGCTGATATACACATACGGCAAAGGCTCATTATTCAGATGTTTCAGTTTGGCTAATGCATAGCCTTCCGATTGGTCTTCATGCTCGCTTAATTTATGGCCTTCTTCTTCGCGTTTTGCTTCAATTACGCCGCAAGGTTTACCATCCACAAACAAAATATAATCGGCAGGCCCGACATCGGTGCGGTATTCTTTCACTGCAACGCCGATTCCTACATGTAAATTTACCTGTTTAATTCCCTGTATAACCCAGCCACAAGCCGTCAATTGCTTGTCGATATGGTCGCGGGCGATTTGTTCAGGGTTTTGGTTTATCATAAAAATGCATTCAATAGTAAAACATCAATAACGGGTAAAGTTAGACATATTTTTTGTGAAGTAACATTTGAGCTTTTTGATGCCCTAAATTATAGAAAAAGCACAATTCGAGAAATAATGTTGAAAAACGCATAAAAAGTGCTGTGTTTATTGGTGGACGATGATTGCAGAAGATTTATATGTATATAATAATGGGTTCTACTACGAATTTAATGGAATTGGTTTTAAATTGGCCCGAAGCCGGAAGACGGAAGTCCGAAGTAGGTACTAACCCGAATTTACATACTATGAATTGAAAATAAGTTGCATACTGTTAATCGTCTTACAATGTGCTTCTTATTCTGAATAAAATAGTTTTCAGGAGATATTCTGACTTCCGTCTTCCAACTTCCGACAACTTGATTTGACCCACTAAAATAACAGTAGAACCTAATAATGAATAAAAACATGTTTATTTGCTTATTTATTACCATTAAAACAGCTTATCCTTAAAGAAAATTACATGGTTTTTCGGCGAAACTGGAGTGGGGAAATGGCCTTTCGAGCAATTTTGGACGAGTAAAGGGTTTAGAATCCTCTTAAATAATTCTCAAACCACTGATATTGTTTATTTTAAATAATTGTGCCGAGCCGATTCATTTCCTCGACAAAACGAACAACTTTCTTCAAGCCCCCCTTTCCAGGATCATAAAATAATTTCGTCCCCACTAATCGTTGAATGTCAGTGTATTACACTGTATTTTTGCCTTTTTGTGACCTTAAATTGGCGAGATAAGGAAGCGTGGCAAGGAAAGCTGCCTGAAACCCTTAAT
>CAIQOG010000431.1 GCA_903873355.1 uncultured Bacteroidales bacterium | reverse complement strand
TTTCATTTTTCTTATTACAAATCAACCAATTAACCAATCAACTAATCTCTAATACTGTCCCGTTCCAAGCAAAACCAATGTACAAGCCTCTTCCACGTGAATATCATTCTGAATGAGGATTTCCTCCAGTTCAGGATTCTCAGTTCCGGGGTTAAAAATTACCCTGCGAGGATTCAGAGAAACAATATAATTGTAATATTCCGGCTGAAATTTATCCGAAATATACAATGTTACAGTGTCAATATCTTCAAAATCAACCTTTTCAGTATCTATGGTTTTTCCAAAAATCACCTCCGGACGCTTTCCGATTAATTCAATCTCAAAACCATGAGCCAACAATCTTTCTGCTGCTTTATAAGCATAACGTTCCGGATTATTACTCGCCCCAATTATTAAAGTTTTTCCCATATTTAAATTTTCAATTATTTAATTCTCAATTTCCAATATTAAAGTCAGCCTTCTCTGAAAAAATCAAGACACTCAAAAATCTCATCCTGAGTGGCTGTCTGGTTTATACTAATATCACCCACATCTCCCAACAACGTAAAATTTATTTCTTTAGAATCATTCTTTTTATCGTGAGTCATCAGTTCAAACAAGGCTTCATATTCCTTGCAACTAAACTCAAACGTACCGTAATACTCCTTAATAAGGTACTTTAGCTTCAACAAATCATCTTTCGGGAAACCGAGTTTTATGAACGACAAATACAACTCACAAAGCAATCCCCACATCACAGCATAACCATGTAAAACAGGTTGCTTTATCTTATATGAATAGCTTTCAAATGCATGACCGAAAGTATGACCTAAATTCAGTGCTTTGCGGATATTTGCTTCAAAAGGATCTTTCTCAACAATGAGTTGCTTAATATTGAAACTACGCTGTAAAAGCACTTTAAGTTTTTCAAAATCAATTTTCTCCAAATCAAATTTCAACACTTCATTCCATTCTTCGCGTGTATCAATCAGTGCATGTTTTACCATTTCGGCATATCCTGAACGAAGATTAGCATCATCCAATGTCTTAAAGAAATCAATATTTATCAGAACAGTTTCAGCCGGTGCAAAAACACCGATTTCATTTTTCAAACCATGAAAATTTATTCCTGTTTTACCACCTGTTGCTGCATCCACAGCACCAAGTAAAGTAGTTGAAACATTGATATAACGAAGTCCACGTTTGAAAGTTGAAGCTGTAAAACCACCAATATCAGTAATCATCCCTCCTCCAACGTTAATCATTAGTGATTTTCGTGTTGCAGCATTTTCACTCAGATACTGCCAAATCTTTACAGCCGACTCCACATTTTTATTTTCATCTCCACACGGAATCGTTATCACATGACAACCTTTAAGTTTCTCCGACTTCAAAACCTGAGGCAGACAAAGCTTTTCGGTATTTGTGTCAACAAGCACGTAAATGCTTTCGGCAGGTTGCATACCAATTGCCTCATCAAGTTCGCTTATAAAATTAGTGCATATCGTTGTCTTCGAACTACTCATCTTTTGATTTTTAGCTCACAAAGATACTTTTTTCTTCAAAATTTTCAGCTAAAATCAACCGTAAACTATGTGATTTTATTTTTATCATTTCTTTTTATGATAGTTTTTTCTTAATATTTCTAAAAACATTATCTACATATGAATATATGTTCATATATTTGCAGAAAATTTCTAATACTATGAATCAAATTCTTAATCCGGAACAAATGGAGCTTGCAGCTTATTCGCTAAAAGCTATTTCTCAGGGAACCCGCTTGTGTGTAATTTCACTTTTAGCAGAAACCGATGAAATGAATGTGAGTCAACTCGTAGAAAAGCTAAAATGTGAGCAATCGCTACTTTCGCATCACCTCACCGATATGCGTGCCAAAGGAATTCTGAATTGCAGACGCGATGGCAAAAACTGCTTTTATTCGCTGAAAAACAAGCAGATAGTTCAGATAATTGATTGTATTCGTACGTGCCAGTGTGTTTAAACAAATTCGAATAACAACACGAACAAGTGTTTATAAAAAACAGAATAAAATGACTGAATTTATAAAGAAATACATCCTGAAAATTGCAGGAATAATAACCGGAGCATTAGGTGGTTTTGCCTATTATTACTTTGTAGGTTGTGAGAGCGGCTCATGCCCAATCACATCAAGTCCGTATGTTAGTACAATTTATGGTGCAGTGATGGGATATTTATTATTCGACATGATTAAAAAAAAAGAACATGAGACAAATTAAGAATTATTTCAAAAGTTGGGACGTATCAAGAATTCTCAAAATGTTTCTCTCTGTGGCTCTTTTAATCTCCTATTTTTACAACAAAGAAAATTTCTTTCTGTTTATAGGGTTAATGCTTGGAATTCAGGCAATTTTTAATATTAGTTGTCCCGGTGGAAGTTGTAATACTACTACAAATAAAAACACCAAACCGATTGTAGAAACAGAAAAATACGAACCTAAAAACTAAAACAACATGTACAGTTCTTTCAACATTTCAGATACAGATTGTTTGTCGTGCACCAATGTTACTTTGAAAACTCTCGGAACTTTGAGGGGAGTGTTCGGAGCTGAGATTGACCGGATTAGCGGACGTGTAGTCGTCAATCATACCGATGAAGTTAGTCGTGAAGAAATTTCAACCATGTTAGAATCTCTTGGCTACAAAGAAATACCTGAAGATATTGAACCCGATGAGCCATCAATCTGGGGTTGTGCTTTATAATATTCACAAATTAATCATTAAAATATTCCAAAATGAAAAAAATATTTTTCACAGGCTTACTGCTTGTATTGTCACTAACAGCGTGTACAGGAAATAATAATTCGAACAATAATCAAACAAAAGAAAAAAAGAAAATGGGAACAATTCACATTACAAAAGCCGAGTTTCTGGCTAAAGTAGCAAATTACGAAAAGAATCCAACTGAATGGAAATATCTGGGTGACAAACCTTGTATTATTGATTTTTACGCTAACTGGTGCGGACCATGTAAAATGATTGCACCTATTCTGGAAGACTTAGCTAAAGAATATGACGGACAAATTTATATTTATAAGGTAAACACTGAAGAAGAACAAGAGCTTGCAGGTGCTTTCGGAATCCGAAGCATTCCAAGTGTACTTTTTTGCCCTATGAATGGAGCACCACAAATGGCTCAGGGGGCTATGCCAAAAGATTCGTTCAAACAAGCTATTAATGAGGTTTTATTGAAAAAATAAAATCGTTTTCAGCCGACACATTATGCGTTAAATAATTTAAATTACAATTGAGTATTTAAACTCTTATAAGGTTTCAGAGTCATAGTAAACAGATATTCGATTATTTAATAACAATAAAATTATTGCATTATGAAAAAGTATGGTATGTTGGTATTGGCTATGGCTTTTATGTTTAGTCTGGTCGTTTCTGCACAAGACCCAACTCCTCCACAAGGTGAAAGAGGTCCGAGAAAAGAGTTTCGTAAGGGTGACAAACCGATGGTATCTCCCGAAAAAAGAGCTGAAAAAATGGCACAGGAATTAAGTTTAAGTGCTGCCGAAAAGGCTAAAGTTCAGGCATTATTTGAAAAACAGGACGCAAAGCGCAAAGAACAAATGGAAAAAGGCGAAAAAATGAAAGCCGAAATGAAAACCAAATTTGACGCTGAACGCAAAGCAAACGATGAAGAACTAACAAAAATTATCGGTCCTGAAAAATTCAAAAAACTTCAGGATATGAGGGCTGAAAAAATGGAAAAAATGAAAGAACATCGTGAAAAACGTGGTGATCATCATCCTGAAAATCCGCCAGTTCCACCTGCTCCGGCCAACTAAGTAATTTTCTACAAAAAACCACCTGAAAAGGTGGTTTTTTGTAGTTATAAATCAAATATTTTCTTTTCAATAGCTTCAAATTTCTTCCTTAAATCAGGCGGAATGCTTAGTTTGTGTTTCTTATCAAAATCATAGTAAACAAGTATATCCTGAGCTTCGGCAGCCAGTTCATTTTTATCGTTGTAAATTTCGTAATGAATTTTGAAACTGGATGTCTTAATATAATCCAGCCGGGAAAAAATGCCTACTTTCCCGGGATAAAAAAGCGGTTTCAAAAACTGAGTATGAATGGAAGCCAGTATGGCGCCAACATGCTGTTCGGCGTGTAACTGTGAAATTCCAACCTGTTCCAGATAATTAACGCGAGCCGACTGCACATATTTCATTATCTGCAGGTTATTTACATGTCCCAAAGCATCCAACTCGCTCCAGTCAATTCTTAATTCCAACTTCATGACATACGGTTTTTATAATCTTCGTAACTAAATTGCCGGATGAGTTTAAACTCATTATCCTTCGACCAGATTCCGATGGAAGGGTGCGAGACTCCGTTAAACATGGTGGTTTTCACCATGGTATAATGAATCATATCTTCAAAAACAACCTTATCACCGATTTTCAATTCATGGTCAAAGGACCAGTCGCCATAGAAATCACCGGACAAACAACTATTTCCACCCATTCGGTAAGTAGGCT
>CAIQOG010000430.1 GCA_903873355.1 uncultured Bacteroidales bacterium | reverse complement strand
CTGACAATTTAGCACCTTCAATGCTTTGAGCTGCAATTCCATTCATAGTTACTGACCCTGTGTTCTGGCCTGAGGTTATCAGTCCATTGCACACAATATTTCCCGATACAAAGTGGTTGAAATTATTCAATTCAATGGTTGAATTCTGTTCCACAGTCAAATTACCGGCAAGATTGACCTGACCACCAAGTGTTATTCCATTTGCCCTGTTTATGCTCAAATTATTTAATGAAATAGCTTGTAAAACTGTATTCGCAGTACTGCCACCAAAAATTAAATTTGATGAACTGCCACCAATTAATGTTCCTGAATTTGTAGAAATTGTACCATTTAATGTCAATGTATTTGAACCTATTGTAAATGTACCACTATTGAGAGAAAGTGTCTGATTTACCATAAGATTTCCATTAATGGTAACTCCATTGGAATTATTGATTGATAATCCATCAATGATATTATTGACAAATAATGATGATTGGATATTTTGCAACGTTGATAATCCACCAAAAACAAGTGTTGAAGATGTTGCAGTTGCATCAATTTGAGCACCGTTTGTGAAAATTAAATTTCCTGTCAATGTAAGTTGCTTGCCATTAAGTACAAATTTATAATTGCTTTGTGCATTTGATATATTTGCCAGAATCCTGTTTTGGTCTAAAACACAATTTCGTACTGGAGTTGTTGCAAAAGTAATTTCAGAACCATTGGGAGGAACTGAGCCACCAATCCAATTACCTGCTGTTCCAAAATCAGTACTTATGCCTCCCTGCCAAACATAATTATTTGTTTCAAGAGCGCCCATTTTTGGAGTTGAGTTTCTGGCTAAATTTCCATAATCAGTTGTTATTTCTGACACTGCGATTCCATTCAGTGGGGCTGCAGGGTAATAATTCATCGCTTCTATTCCACCTGCGTTAGTATATAGGGGATTAGTGCTTAAACTGTTTATATCTTGTCCTGTTGCTGTTTTTATAGCTGCTAAAGTAGTTTCATCATTTGATCCATATTTCATCAGAACAGAATTTGTTCCCGAAACGTAATAATCGTTATAGTTTATCGTCAAACCCGAATTACCGGCTATTATTGCCGAGTAATGTTTCCCTGTAGTACCACCGGAACGGGCATTATACAAGATATTATTTTTATAAATACGGGTTGTTATATTGGAATTATTAAGCAATGAAGCTGTTGAAGAAGTAGTACCGCTAACAGTTCCTCCCAAATAAATAGAATTGAAATAAATAGAATTGAAGTTGTTCGTACCACTGTCATCCACTATACCATTAAACTTGTAGCCGGTACTAACACCCATCCCTAAATTAATAATATTATTAAAACATGACGTAAGACCGAGGTTTAAAACTATTCCATCGATTTCGCAGGCAGTATTTGTTGAAGTTGCACTGATTGAATGCACAAAATTGTCATAAACATAATTAGTTCCTGAGGTTGGACCTATATATAAAATTCCATAAACATCAATTCTGGCGGAACTATTTGCACTTATAATATTATTTACAAAATTGCCTGAAATTATCTGTGATGTACCCGCAGCACCCGAAATTTGAGATATGCCAATTACTGCCGCAGTAGTTCTTGAACCATTCTGAGCACTGAAACTGGTTATATTTCTAACAGTATTATTCTGAATCGTATTTGAACCCGCAATGGTTTGAATACCACGTGTACGACTACCAGTATTAGTTCCTGTATAGTTATTTGTCAAATTGGCAACCGTATTATTTTTTATTATTGTAGTTCCAACGCTTGAACTGTATATTCCATAAAGATCAAGTTTTATACGGGAATTTGGTGATCCCTGACCGGTATGTATACTGTTTGGTGTTGTCAGACTTCCTATTAGATTTCCATCAAAAGTTGTTGTTCCGGTTACACTTCTCACATAGACTGACTCCCAACCATGTGAATAAGTATCTGTACCATAAGTAGTTATTGATCCGATATTATTATTCGAAATATTTACAATTCCGTTACTGTTTTGTATCATTCCGTGTGAAGTGGAATACATATTTGTTTGACCTTCAAAGCTTACCGAAGGAGCTGAAGTATAACCACTTCCACCATTTAATATATTGATTTTTGTAACAACCCCATTTGTGATTTCTGCCTCGGCTGTCACACCTGTCCCACCATTATCTATTGAAAAAGTTACTGCAGGTGCAACAGTATACCCACTTCCTCCACCGACAATATTTATGGATGTTATGACTCCATCGGTTAATGTACTGGTAGCATAAGCCACTGGTGTATTTAAAACAATTGAATTATTTCCCGTGGAAGAACCAATTGTATTTCCAATTACATCTACATTTCCGGCATTGATATATATTCCATCCCATGGATTATCCTCCGTGCTAGTATCCGAAATATTTGATATTAAATTATTTTCAATCTGAGCTGAAGTTGAATTACCGCCTGACACATAAATTCCACACCAATAGTGAGCAAAGTTTGAATTAATAATCCAAGGCGTTCCTCCACATTGAGGTGCGCTTCCACCAATAAAATTTGAGCTGATTATCTGATTTTCTAAAGTTGTGATACTTACAGCACGATAAGAAAATTTTCCTGTGGGAGCGAAATTTGTTGTTTCATAAAAACTATTCCCGGAAACTATATTTCCGATTGCACAAGAATTCATATTAACTCCATTTGAATTATATGATTGATTTAGAAAATCATAGAAATTATTGTTTCTGATTATATTTGCATTATTTTCATGTCCGCTTGACCCTGAAATAAGTATTGCATTTATTGGTCTGTTACCTCCTGCATTTGAAATATTACAATTTTCAATTATATTATTGCTGTTACCAGTCCCTGTTGTTGCTGAAGAAAAATGAATAATTCCCGTAGATGTGTTTATGGTTGAAGCATATACATTACAATACTTAATATCATTATTTTGTGCTGAATTAACCAATCTAATTGCCGGTGAAGAATTTCCGGTACTTAGATTTTTTATTGTGAGATCTGCAGTTGAACCTGAACAATTCACTCTACCGTCTATGGTTATGTTATTTGCAGCATTCAGGTTAATTGTGGGTGAATTAAAATTTGATGAGATCGAATAACCCGACCCGGTTGGATATATCCTAATAGATGAATAATTTGCATTGCCAATTCCGCTTGCATTTATCGAAGCTGAAACTATTTCGGTTGTTGATCCTGTGATTTGCAGAGTAATAACTCCCGTAACGCTACCTGAATTTATAGCATCAAAAGCAAGTTTTAGAGTTGAATAATTGGCACCGGCACCACCTACAGTTTTCGTTGTTTGAGCTGTTGAAATCAATAAATTAAAACTCATTGCCATTATGAGTATCAATGCTCTAATGCTTAAAGTTTTCATGGATTTATTGTGTTTTGCTTTGTAAAAAAAATAACTATTCAGTTATAATTTATTAGAATAATACAAAGGTAATTATTTATTTAATATATTGATTATCAGTTATTTGTAGCATTTTTTCCGAACAACAATGTAATTATTACTATGTTATTTAACAACACTGAATGATAAATTTAAAATTCGGTTTGCTGGTTGAATTTTAAATTGCTCTGGTACAACTAAAGAACTATAGAATAGCGCATTATATAAATATTTTATTT
>CAIQOG010000429.1 GCA_903873355.1 uncultured Bacteroidales bacterium | reverse complement strand
TTATATTTCCTATCTTTGATGATGCAAAGGTTAATGGGAGCCAAACCTTTTTTGTTGATACGATCCGTTCTTAAAATTACTGTAACTGTTGCCATAGCTATGTTTTTAAAGACAACATAAAGGTACAAAAAAATATAATACAGTGGGAAACACAGTGGGAAACATTTTTGTAAAAGTCTGTAAAAATGTGTCTTATGTTGGCTAAGTGGAAAATATAAATAATTGATATATAGTACCATAAAAGACTATAACTTAAAAAGACGGACATATACGTAATCCCAAGCAGATCACAAAAACAATAAAGTCCGATTCGATCGGACTTTTTTTATGCCTGAATTATTGCA
Organism: uncultured Bacteroidales bacterium; assembly: GCA_903873355.1. Next base: position 2,510 of record CAIQOG010000429.1, on the reverse strand, counting down.
TTTTCATTGAATATCAATGTATTAGCCCAATATATTTAAAGTCAGAAATTTTATTTAAACTTTAGCCCTTAAAATAATATTTATAAATAACACATTATATCTCCCATCGAACAAAATTGAAGAGTTTATAAAATGATCCATTCAAATTCTTACTGCTTCCTTTATTATACCAGTAAGGAATAATTCTGGTATCATTCTGAAGAATCCTATGAATCCAGCGATCTGATTGAAAATCATTAAACTGTTATTGATTTAATTTATCTGTTTTTCCATATCAGAGAACTCCGATTTCATGCCCGGTTTTCAGTAAAAGGTTAATTTCCTGTTAAAAGTTGTTAAACTATATTTCAGGGCCTTAAAAGATATACTTTCGCTCAAAAATGTAAAAAAGCCTTACTGTTTGATTTTACAATTAAACTTCAAAACATTTTGATCGTCTTATAAAATCAAATCAATATTTTTACCATGACAGCTTTAAAACGTGCATTAATTTTATCTGTTATTGCCTTTTTCCTCCCCTTAATTATAATTAAAGCTCAGACAACCGGGAGCAAAGCCGGTTTTACTGGAAATAGCCCCAAGGATGGCTTCGGAGTGATGACCGGTACACTCCGCGATGCTGTTACAAATGAATTTGTTGAATTCGGAAGTATTGTGCTGTTTCGCACTTCAGATAGTACAATGGTTACAGGCACTACCACCAATACGAAGGGAAAATTTCTGCTCGAGAAACTTTTTCCGGGAAGATATTATATTCGCATTCAATTCATTGGGTACGAAAGCAAAACCATTCCAGGACTCAACATATCAGCAAAAAATGCTGATATAAAACTTGGTGAAATTACAATTCAACCCATGGCTTCCTCAATTTCAGGAGTTGTAATCACTTCCCAGAAAGCACTTATCACAAATAACCTCGACAAAAAGGTTATCACGGTTGATAAAAATATGGCCATTGGAGGAGGAACTGCTACTGACATTATGGAGAATGTACCGTCTGTTGCCGTTGATGCTGATGGAAACGTCAGTTTAAGGGGGAATTCCAATATCACATTGCTAATCGACGGGAAGCCATCAAGCCAGGCCGGGTTGGCAGCAAGTGATGTATTGAATCAAATACCCGCAAGTGCCATTGAAAGTGTCGAAGTAATCACAAACCCTTCGGTACGCTACGATCCTGACGGAAGTTCCGGAATAATTAATATTGTTCTGAAGAAAAAAGCCCTCCAGGGATTTAACGGAATGATTTCAGGTAATGCTGGTACCGGTGATAAATACAACGGTTCGTTGAACCTGAATTACCGTCAGGATAAATACAATATTTTTATCGGTGCCGATGGCAGGATGAATCATATGAAAACCTCGATGGAAAGTACACGTACAACTACTTTTAGCGATATGGTAAATATCCTTAAACAATCGCAGCAAGGATCAATGGACCGCAACATGTATAGCCTGAGTGGTGGTATTGATTACTTTATTAATACAAGGAATAACCTTACAGTAAGTTTACAGCACAGGAATATGTCATTTAACTCAACGGGCACCATGCTTAACAGTAATTATGACGGGTCTGACTCTCTTCTTCGATATTTCGAAAGACTAAATGGCAATAACAGGAATGTAAATTCTTTTGATTACACATTGTCGTTCAAACACTTATTCCCCCAGAAAGGCCGGGAATATACAAATGATATTTTTTTCAGCTCTAATAATATGGAGAACGGAAGTGATATAAACCAGCAGGACTATATTCTGGAAGGCTTCCAGCCCACAGGCATACCATTAATTCAACACAACTTAGCTACCAATATTAATAAAGCAGCGACCATTCAAGGTAACTACATCTATCCTATGAAAGAAGAAGGACGCATTGAAGCCGGGTACAAAGTTGCGCTTCGAGACATGAAAATGCGATACAATTACAGCACATACGATGACTCAACCGGGAAGTTTATTAGCCAGGAAAATCTGACTAACCAATACGATTATACGGATCAGTTGTATGCTGTATATGGCTTGTACAGCAACTCAATCGGCAAATTCAAATATCAGACGGGATTGCGTTTCGAACAGGTATGGACAAAATCCAATGTGGCTCAAACTAATACCGATTACAATAGTTCTTATACCAGTTTTTATCCTTCCCTGCATACTCAGTATGATCTTGGTAAGGAAAAAGAATTACAGTTTAGCTATAGCAGACGAGTTGAGAGGCCATCGCCAAGGGAATTAAACCCATACATCGATTATTCTGATTCGCTGAATATCGAAACAGGCAACCCTGCTCTTAAACCTGAATTTTCAAATTCTATTGAATTAGGTATCCAAAAATACTGGCAAAAAAGCTCACTCACTTCAAGTATATTTTACCACCACACCAAAGATGTTGTTGAGGATATTAGCCGGTTGCAAGGAAGCGGAGTCACTATAACCATGCCCATGAATATTAACACGAATACATCCTATGGAATGGAAGTGATTGGGACCTTGAATCCAGCAAAATGGAT
>CAIQOG010000428.1 GCA_903873355.1 uncultured Bacteroidales bacterium | reverse complement strand
GCTGATGCAGCCAGTTCTTTCAATTCTTTTTTGCCACTTGCCCATACTTTTTGTACTTCAAATATCCGTCCGGGAAAGTCAGTCATCAGCATCGCTGAAGTGTATAAGTGGGTATTGGTGTGGAGTTTACTCAACCCGAATCTGCTTCCTGCGGATTTAAAAGCACCACTTTTCATCACGGCTGCATTGGGTTCGTAGAGGTAGGTGGCTATTTCGGAAGTAAAACCAACTGTAGCATTCGCTTCATCGTCAGCATGGAACTCAAAAACCTGATTTGCTTTGTTTTTACTGATATTAATTGTCCTGATTTTCCATTGATTGCCGGTGTTTTGGTTCAGAATAAGCAAAACTTCCTTACATTCATTCTCCACGCTGATAATATGAATCTCAGCAGTGGTCGGCAATTCGCGCACAGCAGCAGTAATATCGAGCATGGGCGAAAGTTTTATCATCACCTGATTGGCTTTTTCAAGCAGAAGAGGAGCGAGGGCTGAAACATCGGGTTCACAATCGGACAGAAAGACCACTTTTTTGCCGCTTTCGCTTCGTCGTGCAGGATCGATAAAAATCCAGTCGACTTTCTCCATTTCTGTCAGATTTTTTTCGGAATCGGCATGAATTATCATAATATTTTCACGTCCCAAAGCCCTGAAATTATGACGCGCCAGTTCGCATAATTCTGTATTCCGCTCAACATAAGTCACTTGCCTGAAATTCTCTGCCATAAAGTAGCAATCAATTCCGAATCCGCCTGTTAAATCTATTAAAGTATTTCCTTCGCAAAGGGTTGATTTGTAGTAAGCTGTTGATTGTGAGGAGCTTTGTTCTAATGACAGTTGTACGGGGTATAAAATATCTTCGGTGTTGTAAAACAAGGGAATTTTCGTTTTAATTTTCTGTTTTCCATTGATTTGCCTGATAGCCAGAGGCATATCGACCAGTGGAAAACGCGTTGCATGAAGCGCTAACTGATGGATATCTGCATCTAAATTATCAGAAATAAATTGTCGGGTTTCCTTGTTCATAAATGCGGAATTGTGGCCCAAAAATAACTATTTTAATTGATAGGTGACAGTTGATAGTTGATAATTTTGTCAAATAAATTATACAACCCGAAAAGACAAAAATAATAGTAAATAAAAAAAGCTGTTTGAAGTGATTTCAAACAGCTTTCCAGTTATTTTATTGGCTCTTACCACATCAAAACTATCCTGAAATTCATTGCAGGAGGTGGATCAACAACAAAATCCGAATTCGTTACATACACATTAACTCCTCCAACCGAATAATCGAAATCAATTGTTCTGGTCCAGAGATTCGTTGCACTCTGATAATGACGCACATAAGGTAAACTTTGCTGAACATTATTTACATTATCACTATAATAACCCAATACCGTACCACTGGTATAAACAAACGAATTAATTTCAGGCATTGAAAAATGACAGGAATAAAATCTGTTCAGTCCGGAATTATCTAAATTTTCCTTCCAATCCGAACTGTTGGTTGCAAGATTAATGATTTTCCAGTTTGTACCATAACCCTGAGGTCCTTCAGGTCCTACCGGTCCCTGACAAGAAACCAAAAATAAAACAATTGCAATAAATGGAATAATTTTCTTCATATTATTAATATTTTAAATGTTATTATTTACACGTTTCAGTTATTACAAAAGTTGTGCCTTTTTTTATTGTTGCAATCAGAAAGTATTAAAGATTGAAAT
>CAIQOG010000427.1 GCA_903873355.1 uncultured Bacteroidales bacterium | reverse complement strand
ATCCGGAAAATTATATTTAATTGAAGTAAAACCCAGTTTTGCATTTTTCTCCGTTTCGGATAAATCTCGTTCATAACTATCCAATACGTTTTCTACCTGAATCGTTTCAATCTGACTTAATCTTAATCGTTGTGTTTCAATAGATATTGATTTATCCGTTTTATCCACAAAAAACAAGACATTAAAAAAAGATTCAATGGCATTTACAAATTCCGATATTGTCATATCCGGCAAAGCATCCGCATAAAACAAAGAATCAATTGAATTAATAATAAACATTTTTAAGGCTCTCTCATCGTTTTCCAATTCATTGAATTTTAGTGAGAAACCGAGTAATGACGGTAGTTTTTTGATATAATACAACAGATAGGGTTGCATCAAAATATTATTAACACCAACAATTTTAGAGGGGTGAACGTGCAAATTTATATCTATGATATAATCGTTATAAACCTTAGTTCCAATGTAAATCGGCGCACAAATAAAATTGTCATTTTTCCCATTAGACTCGTGTTTTTGAAGTGTTTCAACTCTAATACTATTTAATGCTCTGGCATAATCAATCGGTGTTTCTACTCCCCAATCGAGTTCCCAAATTTTCCGCGTATCATTTTTCAGGTTATAATTCAGCTGAGAATTACCGGCAGCAAACTGAAAAGTCACTGAAATATCTGTATTATCGGAGATAATCACAATTCCATGTTTTACCCTGCCATTTTCAATGATATATGCATCTGCGCTTTTATTGATTGTCAGCACATTTAAGCGGTTTATGAAGTTGAATGCAATGGCGTTTCTGGGTTCAAGCAATGATAAAGTCATGTCAAGCGAAAATTCACCATTATTGGTTATTTCAGGATTTTCGTCAAACATGGTGTAACTGAAATCATACGGCAATTCGCATTCGGAATTGTTCACAAAAAGTTGTATCATCTTGATATATTATTCATTAGATTGTCGTACTTGTCCATAGCTTCCTTAATTCCACCTTTACCTGAAACTGACACGTTGGATTTCAAGCCTTTTTTAATCTCGGCTAACAAAGCAGCATTTACTGCGGTTGTTTCGCGCATAGTTGCCACCACAGTGGACAAATCAATAGTTATGGGCTGATTGCCAGCGATTGAAGTTTGTGTACCGGAAAACAAGCCACTTCCCTGCTTAATAGATAATGCCCGGGCTATAGCATCGTTATCAATTCGTGCAATTGTATTGGTGCGCTGCGCATGATCTATTAAGTTGAAAAAATTACGAATTGGCGGGTGGTGAGTGGCTTCCTGATTTCCTACAAATTCTCCGGAATGAACTATTCCACGAGCTTCGTATTTATCGCCCTCGTCGGTAAAACCACCGGTCCAAAGATTTTTAATTGATTCGCGTTGTTGTTCGGCAACCACTAACTCTGCTGCACCTGCCAAACCGGTCAACACCATCAATGGAACACTGGGTGCGGCTTTCATCACTGCCAATGCCGTTGAAGCAATGATTTGAGCTACATTGATTGCAAAATCAATGTCAGCATATTTCTTCTTAATTGATTTCTTTTCTTCTTCAACTTTAGTCTCGATATCAGTGGTATCCTGCCCTGCCTTTTTTGCTGCATTAAGTTGTTGTGCGTATTTATTATCTACCCCAATAGTTTCAGCTTCTTGCAAACTGTTTGATAATTTCAAAGCAGCTGTTGCAATTTGAGAGATATTTTCAGCAGTTTGTTCCGCCATTTTCAGTTTCATTGCTGAAACATCTTTTTCGTATTTCTTTGTTATTTCGGCTTTTTTTCTTGCATCGTTTTCATAAAGTTTCAATTCTAGTAGGTACTTATTTTTCAATTCAACCAAACCTTCCTGATACTCTTTGTATTTGGATTTTCGTTCATCAATTCCGTATTTCTTTTCCAGCTCTTCAACCTGTCGTTGAATCTCTTTTTTATCAGCGGCACTTTTATGTAAAATGGCTTTTTCGGCTGCAGTCAGGTTTTCTTCAGCTTTTTCAATTTCTTTGTTGGAGGCTTCTACGGCTGCAATTCGTTCTTCGTCTGACTTATATTGAAAATCTGCAATTTCATGCGCATTTTCCTTTGCAGCATACAATCGGGCTTCAGCAAGTACTTTGTCCAATGCCAGAATAGAGTTTTTATACTCATCTTCTGAAATAAGTCCTTCCTCTAATTGTTGATTTAACTCCTCCCGTTGGGCATTATCGTACAAAACAATAGCATTGAAACGACCATCGTTTAATTGCTTCATTGCTTTCAAACTTAATTTCTCTGCATCGTCCTGCCGTTTTATTTTGATGTCATCTAGTTGTACCTGAATGTCGGAATACTCTTTATCAGATTTGGAATAAAGTTTTTGTTTCTTTTCCAATGATTTCTCTGCAATGTCAATCAGCTTGTTTTGGTATTTCTCTTCGCTGTCCAATCCTTTTAAATGGCGTTGTTTGGCTTTGTCTTGCTCTTTGGCAGTCCAAACATCCACCGCTTCCAATGCTTTTTTCTGAGCATCATTTGGGTTGTCGTAAACTTCGTTGTTGATTTTTGGATTGACTTTTGGTGTTTTACTATCTGATTTACCCGGTGCATAAATAATTAATGGACCTCTGCCATTTAATACTTTTTGAAATTTATTATCTGTTTCTAAAATATCTTTATTCATATCTTTAAGCGAATTTGCGTATTGTTCAACATAAACAGAATAATCTGTTGAAACAGCAACGTGTAACGGATCGAATTTAATCCCTGTATTATTTTGCAAAAATTCATTTGCCAGTTTATTGGCTTTTGGTAAATCATTTTGGTTTTCTGTAATAATTTTCTTTACTTCTTCAACCAAAATATCTGCTGAATTTTCACCTACTTTTTTCTTAATTATACTTTTAATCCCATCTAAGTATTCTACTTGATTTTTAATTGCATTTTTAAGTGTTTCTGCGTTGGCTGCATCCCTTGTTTCAATGGCTATTTTTTCTCTTAAAGAGGAATTGACTGCCATTTGAGCATCGTTAATATCATTTAAGTTTGATTTTTCTGTAAGTTGATTCTGTAAGTATTCTCCGTATTTTGAATTTATTTCTTTTATGTATTTTGCTCTTAATTCTGTTCCCTCACTTGCTTTTTTTAATGCTTCAAAAAGTTGATTGGCTGAACTTGTTTCTATTTCACTATTTATTTTATAATCCCTCCATGCTTTTTCTGCTGTACTCAAACCGGTTGCCAGTTTGTATATTCCGATTGTTACTGCTGCTATTATAATTCCAACTGCTATATAGGGATTCAGTTTCATTTCTTCATTTAAAGCTTTCATCGCAAGTTGTGAAGTTCTTAAATTCCCGGCAAAAAGTTGTTGAATGGCGCAACCGGCTAATTGTGCAATCATATTGGCTTTTTCTAAAGCTGTTCCTATTGCTCTCTGTACATTTTTTGCTTTTTCTGCTATTGTAAATGCATTTACCGCAATAGTATAACTAATCATTACTCCTGTAAGCGTCCACAATAAACCAGCATTTTCTTTAAGCCATGCAGGCAGTTGTATTATGACTTTAAGAAATACATTAGTTAGATTTGCAGCTTTTAAAAATGCAGGACTTACATTAGCGAATAATTGCATAGCCAAAATTCCTAATTGATTGGTAGCTTGTGCTATTTTTGCATTGGTGGTATTACTGGCAATTCCGGCCTGTTCAATGGCTGTTTGTGTTCCTGTAACTTGTTTTGTAAGGTTTTTAAATTCTTCACGGTTGGCAATTAATGATCGGGTAATAACCACCTCGCGTTCTCCAAACATGTCAATCATTTTATTAAATCCACCGGGACCACTGAATTTTTTATTTAAGTTGTCGAGTGCAACATCCATTCCTACAATGGCCGGATTAGTTTCTTTTGCCCCTGCCATCATTTTTACAAACATTTGTTTCATGCCGGTACCAACCACATCGGCCTGGTGTCCTTTTGCACCTAATGTTTCTATAATTGCCACGGATTGTTCTAATGGAACATTAGCATCTTTTGCTAATGCACCAAATTTGGTAAGTGCTTCGCCAATGTAGGGTATTTCTTTTGCGCCAAACTT
>CAIQOG010000426.1 GCA_903873355.1 uncultured Bacteroidales bacterium | reverse complement strand
CCCTGGATTCCAGAATTTTATCCACCAGATTTATTTCCAGAAAAGTAGTGCCAAACCCGGAACCAAAGCTGCCACTGAGGAAGCTTACGAAATCTCCGCTGTTGAGCATTTTCTTTTCAATAAGTTTCTGGAGTCCGGTAATGAAATACTTTTGTGTATTCCCTTTTTCAGCCTGAAATATCGGGAACACGCCATACGACAATGCCAGCTCGCGAATGGTACGTTGATGATAGCACATGGCCAGAATCGGGTTAGTGCCCCGGTAAGCTGCCAGATACAGGGCTGTTTTTCCGCTGAAGGTATCCGTAATAATGGCTTTTGTGCCGATTTTTGCTGTAGCTTCAACTGCCGCATTTGCCAGAAATGATGTCAGGTCACTTGTATCGATAGAAATTGGAATATCGTTTTCGGTCATCTTGGTTTTTTCGGCTTCTTCAGCAACTTTGGCCATAGTACGAACCGCTTCAACCGGATATTTTCCGTAAGCAGTTTCGCCACTAAGCATCAGAGCATCAGTACGATAGTAAATTGCATTAGCAATGTCGGTAATTTCGGCACGGGTCGGACGTGGATTTTTAATCATGGTGTGCAACATCTGCGTTGCAACGATCACAGGCTTACGGGCTACCACACATTTGCGGATAAGGCGACGCTGAATACCCGGAATTTTTTCCTGAGCTACTTCAATACCCAGGTCACCACGTGCAATCATAACGCCGTAAGTATGTTCCAGAATTTCATCAATATTATCAACACCTTCCTGATTCTCTATTTTCGAAATGATTTTTATCTGACTTTCATGTTCATTGAGTATCTTCTTGATATCCAACAAGTCCTGCTTGTTGCGTACAAAGGAATGAGCGATAAAATCAAGGTCATTTTCGATTGCAAAAACAATATTCTTCTTGTCTTTTTCGGTTAGTGAAGGCAGGTTGATGCGAACACCCGGAACATTTACACTTTTACGACTTCCCAACACACCATCATTCAGTACCTTGCAATACAGACATTTATCATCTTTCGATTCTACTTTCAGGTCAATTTCACCATCATCAAACAGGATATCGTCATCAATATTTAAATCGCGAACGAAATTTATGTAATTTACTGCAATGCAGTCTTTTGTAGAAACAAGATCGGGATTCCCAACCACTTTGACAATATCGCCGGTGTGAAGTTCTATTTCATTATTTTCGGCAAAAGTTGTTCTTACTTCAGGACCTTTTGTATCCATCAGAATGGCAATATCATTACTTACAGCACGGACATTATTTATTATTTTCAGAAAACCTTCTCGGTCTAAATGAGCTGAATTTAGCCTTACAACGTTCATACCCTCGTTGTAAAGTGATTGAATAAAATCTACATCACAGCATTTATCGCTGATGGTAGCTACAATTTTAGTGAATTTGGACATGTAAAATTTGATTATTGATTGATAAGAAACTAATATAGCAAGTGAGAGAAATTAAGAAAATGTCAGAATTTAAGAACAGCTTCAATAGCCAAACGGTAAGAATCCATTCCAAAACCAACGATACAACCTTTGCAGGCTTCGGACAAGTAGGAGTGATGACGATACTCTTCGCGTTTAAAAACGTTAGAGATATGTACCTCGATAACAGGAACAGTCACCGAGCGTATGGCATCGGCAATGGCGATAGATGTATGTGTGTAGGCGCCACCGTTAAGCACAATGGCATCGTAGCTGAAACCTGTTTCGTGTATTTTATCGATAATGGAACCTTCGGTATTCGACTGAAAATAATCGAGTTGTGCATCCGGGTACTGCGATTTTAATTCTTCAAGATATGCTTCGAAACTCTGACTGCCGTAAACCGTTGGTTCGCGTTTTCCCAACAAGTTGAGATTTGGACCGTTAATAATCTGTATACGTTTCATTTCTTTTCGTTTTTAGATTTTATAATATTTCGAAAGGTAATGTAAAGAATATACAAGGAAGGAATTAAACAAACACCATTGGCCAGAATCATAGGAAAATTCTTCAACATGACTCCGTAAAGAAACCACAAAAGAATTCCTATTGTCATTATAGCATACATTCCCACTGAAATGCTTTGTGTATCACCGGTTTTGATAACCTTAACTGCTTGTGGAAACTGGGCTGTGGCAGTACAGAATCCGGCTATATAACCGATTATAACGATATCGAATGTCATGGCGCAAATTTTTTGCAAAAGTAGCAAAAATATACGACTTGCACAAAAACAGCCCAAATGTGTAACCTGGACTAAACTTTTTATATCGGAATGAAAAGCAAATGAACAACACCCCAACTGTTAGTCAAAACAGTTGGAATGTAGTTCATTTATAACTTTTAGTGTTTTTATAGTATCACTTTTCTTGTAATGCTTTGCGCACCACAGTTCAGCTTTACCAAATATAATCCTGATTTTAGCGGCTGATTTATAATTGATTTATTGTTGGTAATTTGTTGATTAGCAACTTCCTGTCCTGTCGAATTATAAACAGTAACATTCGGGTTGTTTTTTAAATCATCTTTATATAAAACAGTAATCCGGTTGGCTGAATTCGTGAAAATGAATGTGTTTTGGTTCAGATTAGCAGCATTATTGCCGGTTATTGACCCAGCCGAATGGAAAATAAGGCTAAACCGATCGACCGTGTTTGCGGCTGACGAACTAAAAGTATAAGCATTGCCACTTGTGAGATCACTCTCCACATTTTCAAGTTTATCCAACAATGTCAATTTGATATCTGCAGGGATATTACTTAATTCATTGGCTCTGATAGTGAAATTATCGGTTGAAAGTGTGACAAAACCCAACGGTAATTCACGGTCAATGCTTATTTTTTGCAAACCATTGATAACTACTTTTTCGCTTCCAACCATTGTATATATTTCGGGTATATTAATGTTGTTGTTACTCATTTTCGGAGAGTCGAAATTATCAAAACCTTCCAATGCATTATTGTTGAAATACAAAACTGTTTCGTCGCTGTTAATGCCATTGGATACCTCCAAACGCACAATTTGATTGTTGGTGACTTTTGCCGGAACTTTCAGACGATTTGAACTGCCATCATGCAATCGCATTGAATTATCCAGCGTCAATGTTCCACCACCAATATTTACTCTTACCCAAAAACTTTGTATAGGTGGTATTATTCCTGTTACTTCAACCGGAACACCAATTTCACCATTTGCGTTATATGTTTGAAAAACATATTCGCTCCCTGCCACCGTGCGATACCATATTGTTGATAGTGCATTTGCATTTTGAGCTATCGTTTTTGTCCAGGCTAAGTGTGAAGGATAGGGATTACCCACCAGATTGAATCCTTCTTTATACTGACCGGGTGTACGACTCAGATGAATAGTTTGTGTACCATTATTCAGTACACCTGTGATAGTAAGCATTGGATTCAGGGTTACCGGTGAAATGGCTACATAGCCTTTAAGTGGTGTAAGTATTGAACTTTCGGTTGGCCAGGGAGTAGTAGAACCATGTACTTCGTCATAACTTACCAAATAGCTTCCAGTTGCGTTATTTATGGAACTGACTGTTGCATTTGTAACAGGACTGGAAATATACCAGTTTCTCGCTGTAGTAAGCTGTTGTTTTACATGTGTTATTGTTGCATTTGTTGTTCCATTAGTCACATAAGTACCTGTTCCGTTGGTGAAATCATTGATTATCGTAAAAATATTTGCAGTTAATGTTTGACCGGAATTTAACGTGAGATGTGCACCGGGGTTGATGGTTAGGGTGGAAGCAGTTGCATTGCCTGTAATTGTTACAGTATGCCCGTTAGAGATATTGATAGAAATGGCTTCAAATGTTGGTATTTGTGCTGCATTAACCCAGGTTATACTGTCCGATGAAGATTCCCATGTTTCATTCACATTCCAGTTTCCTGAAACTTTGGAACGAAAATGCGATGGTATGGTCACAATATTGTTGTGCAGCGAAATTGCTCCGGCGGTTGTGAGTCCTCTTCCATAAAGCGTTGAACTTTCTAAAAGATTAATAGCACCACTGGCAATTACCGTACCTCTGAAAATTGAATTAATTCCTAAATCGAACTGACCGCCAATTTGCCAGAAAACCTTGCTCAATGAGGCTGAATTTGTGAGTAAAATTGTTGAATTTGAGCCTGTTGCCAAAGCACCGCCTATTCTGATTATGAATATAGCTTCCGGATTTCCCTGCCCATTCAGAGTTAAAACTCCATCAGCACTTAACGAGGAAGCAGCTCCTGTATTATAAACCCCGGGAGTGAGAGTTAAACCATCTAAAACTGTGCTTATAACCGCACCACCCTGATTCAAACTGCTGTACGCCAAAGCCACATCGGTAGCAGCCTGTACTGCAACCGCACTGCCCGGCAGAAATTTATTTCCATTTAAAGTTCCCGGAGGAAATGCGGCGAATGCACCGGCATTTGTACTAACATCACCTGTAACAGTTGAGGATGTTCCAAATTCGTTGAATGCACCTCCAGCTGTAAATAAAGCAAATCCGGAAGTCGCACCCAGTTCAGGCATAGTTTGTCCACTAGTTACATTAAGCACTAAGAACAAAAATGCTAGCGTTAAATGAAGTAATTTCTGTTTCATCTTGTTGAGTTTTATTTGTGTATAATATTAAACTGTAAAGTTTATCATTAAACATTGAATCGGTATTACACAATTTCTAAAACAAGTTGCATAATTCACACAATTGATATATACAAGTAATACAATTGCGGTAAAGCGGCAGAGCCAAGTCGCGTTTAGAATGTTTTTTTTATTAACGGGGTTGATTGGCAATCAGGGATAGTTGTTTTTGATTTCAGAAAATAATAGTAATTTTACCCGACAAATTTCAACTTTATGAGTAAACAAAATTCAATACTACACGCATTAAAACCGTCAATTCCTAAACGATATTTGCTTTTTGTGGCAGCGGTAGTTTGGACTTTTGCCGGAGGAATGTTGTTGTTCAGAGGTTTTTCAGTCTTGAAATTCAGTTCATTAAGCATTTTGGAAGAGGAGGCTGTGAGCATTGTTCTCGGAGTCGTATTTTATGCCTTTATGTTCTCTCACATTTCGCTGAAACACATTGTCCGCATGAAAAACAACCCCAATGAACATCCGTGCGTGTTCTCTTTTTTCAACTGGAGGAGTTACATGCTGATGTCGGGCATGATAAGTCTGGGAGTGACGCTTCGGTTGACAGGAATAGTGCCTGTTCAGTATCTGTCGTTGTTTTATATCTGTATGGGAACGCCGTTATTTTTGTCGTCAATACGATTTTATGGGCACGGGATTAAATCGATAAAGGAAGATCTGAAATAATTCTGCCTGTAAATTTAATACTCTTTGCTTTTTTCACCTCTCAAAACTCTCAATCCGCTCATAGCCAGGGCTTCCATTTCGTCTTCGCCGGGATAAACAGCAACTTTCACCATAGGCGAAATCATTTTTTTGATATATTCCACAATGTACAGACTGTAGGCAATTCCACCCGTAAGTATCACTGCATCAGCTTCGCCATGCAAAACCGCCAGCATTGCACCTATTTCTTTGGCTACATTGTAGGCCATCGCTTCCAGCACCAATGTGGCTTTTTCGTCGCCCATAACCGCCTTTTTCTCGGCTACCAATTCTTCATTTATTCCTAAATGAGCCATCAAACCGCCGTTCCCAACCAGCATTTTTCTGATTTCGTCGTGGGTGTATTTGCCACTGAAACACATTTCCACCAATTGTCCCGCATCAAGCGTTCCGGCTCGTTCGGGCGAAAACGGACCGTAGCCATCCAGTCCCTGATTGGAGTCAATCACTTTGCCGTTTTTGTGTGCCGCCACCGAAATACCGCCACCCAAATGGGCAATCACCAGTTTTAGTTTGTCGTAACTTGTTCCGTTGGCTGCTGCGTATTTACGGGCAATGGCTTTGTGGTTCAGTGCGTGAAACTGCGATTTGCGTGGAATTTGAGGTAAACCACTGATACGAGCCACTTCCTGATACTCATCCACCACAATCGGATCGGCAATGTAAGCTTCGCAATTTGGAATGCTATCGGCAATTTCACGAGCCAGCACGCCACCCAAATTGCTTGCATGTTCTGCTGTGTGTGGTGATTTTAAATCGGCAATCAAACTGTCGTTTACCTTGTAAACGCCGGACTCCAGCGGGCGAACCATTCCACCGCGCCCAACTACTGCTGATAAATCGGATAAATCAATGCCATCTTTTTTCAGATAATCCAGCATCAGATTTTTACGGAATTCGAACTGATCAAATAAGGTTTTGTAAGGTTTCAACTCTTCGGCTGTATGCCGGATGGTATGCAGACAAACTAAAGTTTCATCCTCATATACAGCGAATTTAGTAGAAGTAGAACCGGGGTTGATGGACAGGATTTTATACATGGCGGGATAGTTTATAGTCGGTAGTTTATAGTTAATAATGGAAGTTTTTATACGTACAAAGATATAGGATAGTAATTGAAAATTGGCAATTCATAAAGTATAATTTTAAAGTAAATGAATAAAAATACCATTAGTGTAAATTCTTGTCGGAATTAAATACAAAATATTTCATAAATCTTTGTGTTATAAAGAATTATTTTGTACTTTTGTCCCCGAAATAGAATATGGAGGAGGGGACAACAGTCCCCTCGTTTGTTGTTATAACTCAAATATGATTTTAAAAGAGGCTATAAATCAGATAGTTGAAAATTATCTTGTTGAAACAGATTATTATCTGGTGGATGTGAAAATCACTCCTGATAATCGAATTTCAGTAGAAATTGATTCTTTTGAAGGTGTTTCTATCGACTTTTGCGCCGAGCTAAATAAACATATTGAGGCTCAATTTGATAGAGAAGTGGAAGATTTTGAACTGGAAGTAAGTTCAGCGGGACTGACCGAGCCATTCAAAGTAATTAAACAGTACGAGAAAAATATTGATAACGAGGTAGAGGTGCTAACCAAAACCGGTAAGAAATTTACCGGAATGCTGGCTGAAGTACGTGAAACGGAATTTGTACTGGAAATTGAGAAAACAGAAAAACCCGAAGGTTCGAAACGCAAAGTGACAGTGATAGAAAGCCTTACGTTTAAATACGAAGAAATAAAACATACAAAATATATTATTAGATTCAAATAAGCCATGAGCAAAAAAGAAACAGTTAGCTTAATTGATACCTTTTCGGAATTTAAGGAGCTAAAAAGCATCGACAGAAGTACATTAATAAGTGTAATGGAAGAGTCATTCCGTAATGTGATTTCAAAATTGTTTGGAACAGACGAAAATTATGATGTGATTATCAACCCTGACAAGGGTGACTTTGAAATCTATCGTAACCGTACTATTGTTGCCGACGAAGACCTTGAAGATCCTAACACGGAAATAACGCTTACTGAAGCACACAAAATTGAAGAAGACTTTGAAATTGGTGAAGAAGTTACCGAAACGGTTGATTTTATGAGCTTTGGCCGAAGAGCAATTCTGACACTTCGCCAAACACTTTCATCGAAAATCCTTGAACTTCAGAAGGACAATGTATTTGCGAAATACAGTGATATGGTTGGCCAGATTGTAAGTGCTGAATTGTACCAAATCTGGAAAAAAGAAATGTTGCTGATTGACGATGAAGGAAATGAACTTTATTTGCCTAAAACAGAACAAATCCCAACCGATTTTTACCGCAAAGGTGACACGGTACGTGCGGTAGTGGCTGTGGTTGAAAATAAAAATAATAACCCGAAAATTATCCTTTCCCGCATTTCTCCCGTTTTCCTCGAAAGACTTTTCGAACTGGAAGTGCCTGAAATTCATGAAGGGTTGATTACCATTAAAAAAATTGCACGCATCCCCGGCGAACGCGCCAAAGTAGCTGTAGAATCATACGATGATCGCATTGATCCGGTTGGAGCATGTGTGGGTGTGAAAGGTTCACGTATTCATGGAATTG
>CAIQOG010000425.1 GCA_903873355.1 uncultured Bacteroidales bacterium | reverse complement strand
ACCTTCAATCGTATTACCCGATTATGTAGCTGAAGTTAAACCAACCTATCCCAAAGGTGGAACTGTAGTATGGGAGTGGCATACCTGGGATCATCTGATTCAGGATTTTGATCCTACCAAACTGAATTACGATACGCCAAAACAACATCCCGAACTGGTGGATTGCGACGGTGATACCAAAAAATTACCTGCATTCTGGAATCATATGAATTCCATTGATTACAATGAACAGTTCGACCAGATTGCCATGAGCGTTCGTGGGAACAGCGAAGTGTGGATTATCGATCACAGTACCACCACTGCCGAAGCAAAAGGACATACCGGTGGAAAAAGGGGTAAAGGAGGTGATTTGTTGTACCGTTGGGGTAACCCTATTTGCTATGGTGCAGGCACAGCCAGCGATCAGCGCTATTTTCAGCAACACGATGTGGAATGGGTTAAACCGGGTTATCCGGGTGCAGGAAATCTGACCTGTTTTGATAATGGTCTGGGACGTGGTGGAACAAAGATTTATTCTACCGTGGATGAATTCACACCCGCAGTGGATGCCGACGGAAACTACGCTGTCACTGTTGGTTCAAAATTTTTACCTGCCAGTTATTCGTGGTTCTATCAGGGCGATGCAAGCTATCCGATGTATTCTGAAAATATTTCGGGAGCAGAGCGTTTGCCAAACGGAAATACCATTATGTGTTCAGGCACCATTGGCGAATTTCGTGAGGTAACTTCAACGGGTCAGGTAGTCTGGATGTATGTTTGTCCCGTACAGCAAAACGGAGTAATAACGCAGGGTGTTGCCCCTGATGCCGATGCCGCAAGAGCCGGTGAGACAATGAATTCAGTGTTCAGAGTATATAAATATCCGCTCGACTATGCCGCTTTTACAGGTAAAACACTTGTTCCGGGTGATTTTATTGAAAAATATACATCGGGTGTCGGTGAGTTAATTAACTCAACAAAGCTAAATGTATTTCCAAATCCATTTACAAACAAAATCAGCTTGTCAAATTCCACCGGAACAGAGGGTTACGAATTGCTTAATGCTGTGGGACAATGTGTATGGAAAGGAAAAAACATTGGGAATAATGATTTTTCAAGCCTGATTTCCGGAGTATACTTTCTGAAAGTGGGTTTATCCAATTCCATTCAAACAATAAAGCTGATTAAACAGTTATAATAAAAAAAAGTCTGATAAAATATGAAGAAGTATTTCGTGCTTTTAATTTTAGTTATACAGGCCTGTTGGTTATCTGCCCAGACCTTTAATGAAATTCTCGGTCGCCCGACTGATACGTCTATTACAGCCAGTATACTCTTTGATTCACAAGTTGATACCTATATTCAATATGGAGTTTTAAGTGGAAAATATACCGATTCTACCACCGTGGTAACAAGTGTGCTTGGACAGCCTGTAGTAACGAAAATCAGTGGTTTAACCTGCGAGACACGCTATTACTACCGAACCCGCTACCGCAAAGTTGGAACTGCTACTTTTCTGGCAGGAACTGAACATCATTTCATAACACAACGAAAAAAAGGCAGTCCGTTTGTTTTTACCATCGAAGCCGATCCGCACCCATACGACCCGAAAGGTTACCATCCGCTTTGGGATATTTGCCTGAATAACCAGCTAAATGATGCCGCAGATTTTATGATCGACCTTGGTGATACTTTTGGCGATGATCATGTGGATAAAACAACCAATTTAACTCGTACAAGTGCTCAGGTACAACAACTTATGCTCGATAATCGTCCGCATTTCGGAGGAGTTTGTCATTCTATGCCATTCTTTTTCTGTCAGGGAAACCACGAAGGTGAAAGTGGATATTATTTGCTTCAAACTCCACCTGAAAATCTGGCAACTTATGAAACACTCTGGCGTAAAATGTATTATCCAAATCCCGAACCTGATGGATTTTATACCGGAAATAATGATGTTGAAGGTTTTGGGATGAATAAACCCGAGAATTATTATGCCTTTGAGTGGGGCGATGCGCTGTTTGTAGTGGTTGATGGCTGGCGGTATTATACTACAAGTGTAAAGCCAAGAAATTGGGACTGGACCATCGGAAAAACACAGTATGACTGGCTTAAAACAACCCTCGAAACCAGCAAGGCAAAATACAAATTTGTGTTTACTCATCACGTAATGGGTGAAACCCGTGGCGGTGTGAATATTGCCAAAACATTTGAATGGGGCGGGCTGGATAATGGAACAAACAAATTTGCAGCCAATCGTCCGGGTTGGGCAATGCCTATACATCAACTTATGGTAGCCAACCATGTTAATGCATATTTTCAGGGACATGATCACGTGTATGCTTATGAAAGTTTAGACAATCTTGTCTATCAGACAGTACCAATGCCGAGCGATTCGTCGTATGCACTTGGTTATATTGCCAACGGCGATGCCTTCGCCGGAACTGTTTTGAAAGGAGCGGGGCATATCAGGGTTACAGTTAAACCGGATAGTGTGAAAGTTGATTTTGTGAGTGCGAAATTACCAAAAGATGAAACACCTGCTTCCAAAAATGGTGATATTTTATATTCTTATTCTGTGAAAAGTTCAACTATAAGCGGATTGAAAGATGTAACTTTCTATAATCAATCAAACTGTATAGTATATTCTAATCCGGATGGAATTGAATTTAATGTTCGGTTCAATCTTCCTTGCCCGAAAGGATTTACAATCAGGTTTTCTGATTTGAATGGAAGAGAGATAAAACAATACAGTTCTACTGAAAGTATTACATGCGGCGAAACCAGATCTTTTAAACTCATTGATAATAAAGGTATTAAAGTCGTGTCTGGAATGTATATTGTTTCTGTCATTTCGGATACTTTCATCCAAACTTCCAAAATATTATTGCTCAAGTAATGAACGCATCAGTAAAATCGAAACCATACCTGCAGGGCCGGAATTTCGGGCTATACATCATGGCATTCGTATTTCTGATTTTATTTCTGTTACCGGTGCTTTTCACACGTGTTAATGGCGAAATAAGTTGGATTCATGTGTTGAAAATATGGAAGGATCAGGCCTTACTTTTCATTGTTTTCGGGTTGAACCACTGGCTGGTAGCACCAAAACTTATGCAACGCGGGAAATACGGACTTTATATTCTTTGTATTGCAGGTATTATTGCATTATCTTCATTTTCATATTATTACTACGATAATGTTTTCACAACACCGAAAGTGAAAACCGAAAATGACAAATCAAAAAAGCCAACTCCCATTCCGCCGTTTGCTCATTTGTTGATGTATTCTTTATTAATCGTTGGAGTTGATTCGGGACTGTTGTTCTCCAAAAAATGGTATGAAAATGAAGAAAAACAGTATATTCTTGAAAGACAGAATTCGGAGATGCAACTTGAAATGCTTCGTTATCAGGTAAGTCCGCATTTTTTGATGAATACACTTAATAATATTTATGCATTAATTGACCTTGATTCGTTAAAAGCAAAAGAAGCAGTTATGAAACTTTCGAAGTTAATGCGCTATATGCTTTACGAAAATGAGAGTGGAAAGGTGTTGATAAGGAGAGAATTCGAATTTGTTAAGAGTTATATTGATTTGATGAAACTCCGTTTCGAAAATGATATGATAATTGAACTTAAATTACCCGAAAACTACGATGAGTTTGAAATACCGCCTTTGTTGTTTGTTTCATTTATTGAAAACGCATTCAAACATGGTGGTGGAAATGACCATAAAAGTAAAATTGTCATTTCATTTAATTTTGAAGGTAAATTGCTTGTGTTTAAATGTTTTAATCTTAAATCGAACGTAAAAACAAATGCTGATAAAGGCGGATTAGGTATTGAAAATACCAAAAACAGGCTGAATATGTTATATGGTAACAGATATTCTTTGTCAATCAGCTCTCCGGATAATTTTTTCGATGTAACTCTTAAAATACCTCTGACATGATTATTAAATGTGTGATTGTTGATGATGAACCGCTGGCATTGAGTGTGCTTGAGCGCTATATAAATCAGACTCCATTCCTGCAATTGGTTGAAAAGTTTACCAATCCGGTTAAAGCTTTTAAGTATCTGAATGACAATGAAATTGATTTGTTGTTTGTAGATATTCAAATGCCCGATTTAAGTGGATTCGAACTGGTGAATAACCTTAAAAGGAAACCTGTTTTCATTTTTACCACAGCATATAGTGAATTTGCACTCGAAGGATTTAAAGCTGATGCACTGGATTATTTACTCAAACCGATTGATATTCCTGAGTTTACAAAAGCTGTGAATAAAGCTAAGGAATGGCTTGAAATCAGAAATGAAAAAAACTCGCAGGTTGAAACAACGAAAGATTTTTTGTTTATCAAGTCTGAGTATAAAATTATCCGTATCAATTTCAGCGAAATCACTTATATACAGGGAATGAGCGAATATGTCAAAATTCACTTGTCCAGTCGTAAGCCCATCATGTCGCTAATCAGTCTGAAATCACTTGAAGCACAACTACCGGCTTCCATGTTCATGCGGGTTCATAAATCGTATATAGTTAACCTTCAGAAAGTCAATATGATTGAACGTAATGAAATTGTTTACGACGATGGAACAATCATTCCGGTTAGTCAGCAATATAAGGTTCAGTTTCAGGAATTTGTGGATAAGAATTTTATGCTCTGAAACCTTTATGAGAAAGAAATATGCATTTGTAATGTTATTAATCGTGTGTTTCTACGGCTTTGCTCAGAGAAACGAAAGACAACCTAAAGAACGACCTGAATCCACTTTCAAAACAGATGTTCCTGCTCACGATTACGATTTAATTCTCAGTCGCCCTACCGACCAGTCGATTACTATATCCATACTTTCCAATAAAAATGCAGAAGCTTATCTGGTTTATTATGAAAAATCTGATAAACAGAACAAAACAGACGTCCTGAAGCTGAATGACAATAAACCCGTTGAAACTATTCTTGCAAACTTAAAAGCAAATAGCCAATACAGTTACTACGTCCTCTACAAAGCCGAAAGCGAAAAAGATTTCACTAAATCAGCAATTTACAACTTCCATACTCAACGTACAGAAACTGATTCTTTTTGTTTTACTCTGACTGCCGATTCTCATCTCGACGAAAATACTGACACGCAGCTTTACACCAATTCTCTGCTCAATGCAGCCTCTGATTCTGCCGATTTTCACATCGATCTGGGTGATACTTTTATGACCGACAAATACCGCAGGAACTATAAGGATGCTTTAAATCAGTATATTGCACAACGTTACTACTTCAGTTTACTGCATTCTCCACTTTTTCTTGTTTTGGGTAATCATGATGGTGAATCAGGACAATGGCTCAACGGTAGAGAGGATAATATGACCGTATGGTCTAATCAGAACCGCAAAACCTATTTCCCAAATCCTGAACCAAATGGTTTTTATACCGGAAATATTCAAACTGAAAATTATGTCGGTTTAGCACAGGATTATTATTCGTGGACATGGGGAAATACGCTTTTCGTGGTGCTCGATCCGTTTTGGTTTACACCCCGCAGTGGAAATGATAATCCGTGGGACAGAACGCTTGGTAAAATTCAGTACGATTGGTTGAAAACCACGCTGGCAAATTCAAAATCTACATTCAAATTCATATTTATCCACAATTTAGTGGGTGGTGTTGACCAAAAAGGAAAAGGTCGGGGAGGAGCTGAGGCAGCTCATCTGTACGAATGGGGCGGACGGAATCAGGACGGAACAGATGGTTTTAAAACGCATCGTCCCGACTGGGAAATGCCGATTCACGAGCTTTTGAAGAAATATCATGTAAATGTGGTTTTTCATGGCCACGACCATCTGTTTGCCAAACAGGATTTAGATGGTATTGTTTACCAATGCCTCTCACAACCAGGAGCCAGGGAGCAGGGAAATACCCGCAATGGAGAAGAATATGGTTATGAGAATGGGAAAATACTCAATGGGCCGGGATATATGCGGGTGAATGTAAAGAGTAACAATGTGACTCTTGAGTTTGTTGGGACGAATGTGAAAGCTGCTTCAGAGAATAAGAAAGTTGTTTATCAATATTCAATCAAAAAATAGCATACCATGAAACGAGTTATTTCAAATCTGATTTTTGGAGCAATGCTGTTTTTTAGCTCAACTGCCTTTGCTCAAAACGAACCAAGACCGAGGCAAAATAAGCAATACAACCTGACACAAGCCACTTCCGAACGTGCTCAATTGCATACGGTTGCTTTTAATGGTTTGGCATTTATGACCGGAAATTTTGGTGCAGATACCTTTTTTCCTCCGGGCAAAGTGGCCGACTTCTTTGGCTTTCAGTTTATGCGCGACAATGATAAAAATGAAAAGGGCCATAATACTGATTTTCTGACCCGCATAGCCAATAATGTTATAGCAATACTGACTCCCAATCAACTTCTGCAACTAAAAGATTTGGCCAACACGCAAGCACCTGTTTACAATGCTTTCGCACTAAAGCGCATGGTGTTGATCAAAGCATTCCGTACCAGTCTCGAAACCGGAAAAGAACTCAATAAAGCAGAAATAATTAAATTTGGTGCTGAACTTAATGCGTTGGATGCTGATTTAAGCTACAACCGTGCTGTCGTAGTTGGGAGTGTAATCAATTCATTTAGTACAGAGCAAAAGAGCGCATTGGCAAAACTTCAGTTTAATAATTCTGATTCCTGGCCTATACTTCCTGAGAATCTGGACAAAAAAAGTCTTTCGCATCGAGCTCATGTGGCTGTAATGACCTATGCCAGCGAACTTTTCAGTTGGTATGCAGGTTCGGTAGAGGCGGATGTGTATTTCTGCCCCGAGCGTCATGGAACGTATTTTGGAGGATTTTACATGAAGGATTTTCCGGCTATGGGAAATCATGATTATTCTATCAGTACAGCCCTTACCGGTGATGCCGGACGTGATTTTATTGCGACTCTTAATGCCACTCAGGCTGAATCTTTGTACGAAACAATGCGCAAACAAGCACCGTTATTGAGCGAAATAGTAAAAATCAGGGAAGCCGTTTCTTTTGAACTAAGAAAAACAATGACCAACGAAAAACCGGATAAAGAAACCGTTTATTCTTTAATCAAACGTTATGGCGAATTGGACTCGGAAATGTCATATTATGAAGCAAATTCTTTCTCAGCGATTAACAAAACCCTTACTGAGAGCCAAAAACAGAAACTGATTCAAATTCGTAATCAAAACGTATTGCCAAAGGGTGCTTATATCTATTCCGACCCGATTGATTTGCCCGAAAATTTGAAGTTTGAATATTTGATGAAATAGAATTGGCTTTTAATCAACCGACCCCATCACTCAAAGCGACAGGGTCGGTGAAAACAAAATCTATCAAAATCTTTGTTTACAGGCTCAAAATACTTGTTCCCTGGGTGGTTTTTACCATAAAGCAACCATGCATGCCTACCGGAATTGCAAGATAACCATCGCGGCTCATGCCTTTGAATAATTGTGTGCCGTTAAGCGTATAAACCGATACGCTTTGATCACTTTCAAGTCCCTGAACGATAATGCTGAGATTTTTACCATAAATTTTCAAATTGCCTGAAAGTGTGTTTTTTACTGCCGTATCAAAAGGACTTTCGGACATTAGTGTAAAATCTTTCCAGTTAGTCGAAATCTGATAAGCTATAAGCGAACCGGTTGGAACGACCAGCTGACAGGTAGTTTTGTTTACCAGACTAAAGGTATATGCATCGATGGTTGGCGGAACAGGGTTTGCAATTGATACCTTTTGCAGATTTGTACAGCTGTAGAATGCACTGCTGCCAATGGTTGTAACCTTTTTGGGAATTAATATTCCTGTCAGCCCGGTGCAGTATTCAAAGGCATACGCGCCAATTGTTGTTACAGTTGAAGGTATGATGATGGAAGTCAGATTGGTACATCCATCAAAAGCCGAATAATTTACGCTAATAACCGAATTTGGTATGGCATACGCTCCTGCTTTTCCTGCCGGACAAATTTTTAGTGAATCCATCGCTTTGCTGAATAATACACCATCTGAAGAAGCAAAGTTTGTATTAGCAGCATCGACATTCAATTCGGTTAAATTGGTGCATCCATAAAAAGCGTAACTTCCGATAGATGTAAGTGAAGCGGGGATATTTATACTCCCGGTTAATCCGGTGCAATAATAAAAGGCATAGGTGCCAATTGATTTCACGGTGGTAGGTAAAGTGTAACTGCCTGTTTTTCCTGCGGGACAAACCCACAGCGTGTCCTGAGCTTTATTAAACAACACGCCATTATTTGACAGGTATTTCGCGTTCCCCACATTCACATCATAAGATGAAATGGCTGTACAACCGTAAAAAGCATATGCTCCAATCGTATTAACCGATGCGGGAATAATCAGACTTCCTGTCAGGCCGCTGCACATGTAAAACGCATAACTACCAATAGCTTTTACAGTAGAAGGAACTGTAAATGAACCCGTCTTTGCAGCCGGACAAATATGCAAGGTATCCTGATATTTGCTGTAAAGTGCATCATTATTTGAAGAAAAAAATGTATTCTGCGGGTCAACCTGAAATGAGGTGAGCTTATTACATTCAAAGAAAACATATGAACCGATATTAATGGTTGCTTTTGGAATAACTACCGCTCCATTCAGCCCTGTACAACCATAAAAAGCTCCATCCCATACAGAGGTAACTGAGGCGGGAATTGTTATACCACCAGTCAGTCCGGTACAATAATAAAAGGCATAACTGTCGATGGTTTTTAGTGCTGGTGGAAGTGTGAGCGAACCTGTGAGGTTGTAACAATAATCGAATGCCGACGGGCCGATATAAGTAACGGTGGAAGGGATACTCAAAGCACCCGATTTTGCTCCCGGACAAATAAACAGAGAATCCTGTATTTTATTCAACAGAATACCGTTGTTTGATGAATAACGTGTATTTGCTGTATTTACATCGTATGCTGATAAGCCCGAACAGCCATACAATGCATACGTTCCGATTGATGTTACGCCAGCCGGAATAGTGAGTGTTCCCGATAGTGCATAGCAATAGTAAAATGCCGAAGCCCCGATTGATTTCAGTGTTGTGGGCAGTATGACGGATGTAAGTGTGGTCTTGTATGTCACAGTATTGGCATTGTAAAACGCACAAAGAGGCAGTTCATTGGCCGGATAGCTAAGTGTTACTCCGCTGTATGTTCCATCTATTCCGGTGTAAGCTTGTATAGAAGCTGCACTTAAATTCAATACAGCGAGTGAAGTGATTTTATCTCGCACATAGGCCACATCACGAGCATCTATTTTACCGGATATAGTAAGCGTAGTGATAGTCGAGGTCTCGGCCGTTGTAATCAGAGTGCTTAATGTACCGGCGGTTGTAACATTTACGGTTTTTATTTGTCCATAAATACTAATAAATGAGGGAATTAGAAATAGAATAAGTACGAATCTTTTCATGATAATTTTGTTAGACACGGTTTTTATACTAAAAATGTTTTATCAACAAATGCCTGAAAGTTTTCCTTATACTGATCGCCAATCGGGATATACACTTTTTGGTCGAATACAATGCGGTTACGCTCAATCATTTTTACCCGATCCAGATTGACAATAAATGAGCGGTGTACACGCATAAATTTTTCTTTCGGAAGTTGTTCTTCAATTACCTTTAGGCGAATCAAACTGGTGATAGGTTTGTCGTTTATAAGGTGAATTTTTATGTACTCGTTTGCACTTTCGATATACTTGATTTCTGATAACATAATTTTTACCAGCTTATATTCAGATTTTACAAACAAACAATCCTGTGTGGTTTGTAGGGTTTCGGGTTGTTTCTGATTTAGTTCGAGCCATGTTTTGGCCTTGGTAGCTGCTTTCAGAAAAGCTGCATAGCTTATCGGTTTGAGAATATAGTCCAATGCATCCACCTTGAATCCTTCAATGGCATATTCGCTATAGGCTGTGGTAAAAATTATTTGTGGTTTATTTACCAGTGATTTCACAAAGTCCATTCCGTTAATATCGGGCATATTGATATCCACAAACATAAGGTCTATTTCATTGCTTGTGAGAAAACTCATGGCCTCAAAAGCACTCTGACAGAGCGCTACCGATTCTAAAAACGGTGTTTTTTCAATATATGAACTTATTTGCTGCAATGCAAACGGTTCATCGTCAATGGCTATACATTTTATTATCATAAACAGGTATTGTTAATTGAATTTCAAATGCTTTTTCATTCTCAATAATATGTAGTGTATAATCTTTTCCAAACAGGAGTTCCAGACTTTTACGGATATTGGTCAGACCTATACCGGAGTAACTTTTATCAAAACTTTCCCTTACTTTTTGTTTGCTGTTTTTTATTTTGCAGCATAACTGGTCATCAGCCACTTCCATGCTAAAGTTGACGAATGAATTGTTTTGATAGCTAACCCCGTGTTTGAATGCATTTTCCAAAATAGAAATAAATAACATGGGAGGTATCTGAATATCCGGAATTTCTTTCGGTACATTGATGGATATCTTTACTTTTTCCGAAAAACGGAGCTGCATTAAGGTGATGTAACTTTCGATAAATTCAATTTCTTTTTTCAGGCTGGTTTGACCATGTGCTGTGTCGTAAAGCAGATAACGCATCAGTGTGGAAAGTCTGATGATAGCATCTTTGGCAGTTTCGGTATTAATATCAACCAGAGCATGAATATTATTCAGCGTGTTCATAAAAAAATGAGGGCTTACCTGATGACGTAGCAGAGCAATCTCGGTGCGAAGCTGCTCTTTTTCCATGTCTTTGCGTCTGTTTTCTTCATTCAGCCATTGCAATAACATTTTAAATGACGTACCGGCAGCAATAATCAGAATTGAAATAATCAGGT
>CAIQOG010000424.1 GCA_903873355.1 uncultured Bacteroidales bacterium | reverse complement strand
TGGAAAGATTTATTGAGATGTTTGCCATTAAACCATACTTACTCAAAAATAGCCAAAATGTCAAAGAGCTACTATTATACGGCACTATAGCCGCTTAATGTGAATGAAAGATTAACGAACTATTGTGTGTGAGACTTTTATAAATCAACTCTTTTTGAACAGCTGGATTATTTTTAATATTCCCCTGAACGGATGTGCTGCTATGTAGTGAATCTTGTTTGTTGAGTATATCCGGGTTTTGAGACAGCGAGTCGGATTGACTAAAGCATATTGCCGGTAACAGGATTAAGAGTAAAAAAATAAAAACACTTTTCATAGCTTGGCTTCTAGTAGACTTTATACAACTGTTCTCAAAGAATCTTTAATTCAATGATAAACTTTGAGATACGAAAGTATGAAAAAGTTTTTATTTATCATAATTGGTCCCGGTTTTTTTAGATCTTTGTTTGAAATAACGAATCTATATCGTGTTGTTTTACTGCTTGTCAGGTGATTTTAGTTTAGGCAATAAGCTATTTTAGCGGACATTAAGTGATGAAAATAATACATTCTTTGCAAGCAAAGCGGCAGAGCCGAGCGGTCTTATTTTAGGTATCAATTGCCGTCCCATTTATGGGACGGACAGATGGATAGAGAATAATTGGGCTTTAGCCAAATAGTATTGAAAGTTTGGCTAAAGCCCTGAATATCTTAATCATTTATACCGTCCCATAAATGGGACGGCAAATAAAAAACCATTTTCACAATAAAAAATCAAAATATGACATCAAATCTTTCTTGCTACTTAATTACAAATCGTGAAAAATTGTTTGTGAACCTTTGTCTGAAAAACTCAAAACAGAAGCTACCTTTCTATCAAAATTTTAGCTGTACCTGTATTATTTCCGGTTGTAACTTTCATAATATAAAATCCAGGCTGGATAGTGTAAACAGGCACGGTGGTTGAACCGCTGATTTCAAATTGTTTAATCGTTTTACCCGACATATCCGAAATACTTACTTCAGATTTTCCGCTCAGATTGTTTTCCAACTGAATTGTCACAAAGTTCTTTGCCGGAATTGGAAATAAATGAAAATTACGGGTTTCAGGGTTGGTAAGCCCCGAACTGTGAGCCATCACTTTGTAGATTGCCGTAGTTCTGGCAGGAAGTGAACCGATAATCTGATTGGTTGCACTTCCATCGGGTGCGACCACAATTTCCTGCGTTTTTCCTGAAAGTAAATCTTTAAGTACATAATTTCCGGATGGCATTGTACCCGGGAAAAAACTTATCTGAACATTGCTCAATGTATTAGTACTCAGGTTGGAAGCCACGAATATTGTTTCATTGGCGCACTGACGCATAAACACAATAGCCGATGACGAAGAGTTAGAAATTGTCAGGTAGTTTCCACGGCGCAGGGCAGGTTCACTTGTGCGCAATTGAATCATTTTATTGTAGGTAGTCCACAAGGAAGTTGAGTCAAGTTTTTGAGCGGCTATGTTTTTGGTGCCGTAGTCCGATTGTGGTGCGCGCCACGGTGTTACGGTGCTGAAACCCGCGTTGGCAGAGCTATTCCACTGCAAAGGAGTGCGGATGTTTTCATCCGGTTTTGGACCGACGGTTCCAATTTCTTCACCATAGTATAAAAACGGAATGCCCGGTAAACTCAGCAGCAACTGAGCTGCAAGTTTGGCTTTTGAAACATTACCGCCCAGCGAGGTCATTACCCGCTCCTGATCGTGATTTGTCAGGAATGTGCCAAACTGCAGGTATGGATAACTCGACATGGCATCTTCAACTCGAGCCTGCAATGAAGTAGCATCGCTATTGTTGGCAGCATTTACTATTGCACCGGCCAGACTAAATTCAAAACAATAATCCAGCCCGTTATTTTCCACATATTTTTTAATGATATTGGTCGAAGTCCAGGCTTCGCCAACTGCAAAAGCATCGGGATTGACTGATTTATAATAGGTTCTGAAATCTTTCCAGAACTGAATGGTTTCAGGTGCATCTTCAGTTTGTGTGCCGGTTTCGAAAATATATTTCACCGCATCAAGCCGGAAACCATCGGCATGCATATCCTGTAACCAAAATCGGGCAATATCGAACATTTCGGTTTTTACAGCCGCATCCGCATAATTCAAATCGGGCATACCACTACCGAACACGGCATAATAATACGCGCCATTTTTTGAGTTCCAT
This sequence comes from uncultured Bacteroidales bacterium, assembly GCA_903873355.1. The sequence goes on along the minus strand of CAIQOG010000424.1, from coordinate 2,874 downwards.
GAACCACCGGGATTCGTTGTACTCCATCTGTACCAGTTGCGATAGGTAGACGAAGAGCTGCCTGCCGATTGCAAAAACCACGGATTCTGGTCGGAAGTGTGATTCATTACCAAATCAATAATTACCTTGATGCCCCGTTTGTGTGCTTCCTGAATAAAGGTCTGGAAATCTGCATTCGTGCCATAATCACTTTCAATGGTACGATAATCACTCACATCGTAACCATGATAGCTTGGCGACTGCATGATGGGCATCAGCCAGAGTGCTGTAACACCCAAATCGGTATGCGTGGTTGAATCTCCATCGTTCAGATAATCCAGTTTTGCAGTCAATCCCTTTAAATCGCCTTTTCCATCACCATTCTGGTCGTAAAAACTTCGCACAAACACTTCGTAAAACACAGCATCATTCCACCAATAAGTTGTGGATTTCGTGACATTTATATAATTGCTGAAAGTTTTGGAAACAGAATCGTTCAGACTGTTTTTAATTTTGAGAGTTACCGGATAGCTGCCATCGGTAGTATAACTTACTATCGGATTTTGCAGTTGTGAGGTGGCGGGCGAACCTCCCTGAAACAACCAATTCCACGAAACAGGTGAGCCGGTTGATTTATCGATAAACTGTACCGATTGCCCAACATTTATTGCTCTGCCCGAAGCCTGAATGGCTACCGACAGCACATTTGAAGGAATAACATCGCTGTACCAGAAGTTTAAAACGCCATTCAATTCGACTGTATATGTGCGGTTTGACCCGCCACCCGAAAACTCTTCAAGTCCCGTCCATAAGCCGTTTATCCTGCATTTAAATTCTATATTATCACCCACATTAAGTGTAACTGAGACCGTGTATATGCTGTCCTTATTGGCATCAGTCATCATAGTTGAACCCCAACTGTTGAAACTTCCGGCTAAATCAACATAATCCGTAGCAGGTTTGAAATTTCCCAAAGCAATCTGCTGTTTCATGTTTACATTGAATTGTACAGCAGTACTTTGCGAAAAGAGTTGGGCGGAAAAAAAGCAAATTGATAATGCTAATAAAATTCGATGAGTACTATATTTTTGAGTTGGCATACTGAATATTTTTTATAAAAGTAGTTGATATTTTTCTACTGTGGGCATATATTAGCTAAAATATCAATTTCGGTATGACATAAAGATGCGCTTTGCACATTTTATGTAAATGGGATGCTTACACGCAGAGAGATTGAGATTGGAAATGAACCCGACTATTGAAGGTGACGTAAATACGGGCTTGCCTGTGGAATGCGGGAGCAAAACTGCCGGAATGCACGTCAACCAGCCAATGCGCATAGGCGGGTGTTAGCAGTAGTTTTTTTATTCAATAAATTCAATCGAAGTTTTATATGAAGAGCCTTTTATTGGTGCATTTCCTGAAAATCCAGGGTGTTGTGCTTTACTGTTTTGTATCTCAACCTCAGACTCAATAGCAATTATAATTTTTCTTTCTTTTTCAAGCCATATACTACCTTTTATAATTCCATTATCTGTTTGGGTGTAGTCATCAGACTTCGTTATGTCGGCTGAAGATCCGTTAAAGTCAATTCGAAAGCATTCATGACCATTCTTGCTCTCGATTCCAACAAAAATATTCTTGAGTTTCTTGTATTTCCTATTATATGAACCAAATACATCTTTTTTACTTGTAAGCCATGTTTGTCCAATTTGAATAGAATTCTTAGGAAGTTCAAATAATCTTTCATCATCAGAATCATCAGATTTCAATAAATATAGGTTTGGGTTCTGACTCAGCAGATCTGTTTCTAAATTTAACCCTTGTTTAGTCAGAAAGAGTCGGATTTTTGCCTTATCTAATTTTTCTTTTGGAGTGGTAATTCTTCTCTCTCTAACATAGTACCCGCATGAGTCTAAAGAGAATTCATACCACATTTCACCATTTTTAGTTGTGTCCAAAGGTTGAATAGAAATATAAGAGTAAGTTTTATCAGAGAATTCCCCAACACCACGATTAGTTTTCTTTTCGTATTTATAACTATTACCTAATTGATAGTTATAGTTTAGTGTAATCATGTTCTGGTGTACAGGGATTTCTTGAGCTGTCAGTAAGAAACAATTCAGAATTGTCAATATTGAAAAATTCAGTCTAGTCATAAAAATTCAGTTTATATATTGTTTGTTTTTTTTCTAAAATAACTGCTAACGACCGAGGCTATGGGCATTTGGCGGTTTGCGGGAGCTTCACTGTCGCCCAAGCGACAAGGTGAATGCGGGAGCAAAACTGCCGGAATACACGTCAGCCAGCCAATGACCCATAGGCGTGTGTTACCAACAGGCCGTTGGTTGTATATAATTGTGTCTTGTTGTTTCGATAGTTGTAGTTGGTTAATATGTTTTTGTGAGTCGAAGCATTTATTAACAGGGTCGAAGAAAGTAAAGTCGGGAACGAAGAATGTAAGTCTGGATTGCAAAAAAGTATTTTCGGGGAGCAAGAAAGCAAAGTCAGGGTGTGAAAAAACACTTTTGGGGTCGAAGAAAATAAAGTCTGACTATGAAAAAGTAAAGTCAGGGAGTAAGAATGTAAGTTCGGGGTCATAGAAAGTAAGTTTAGGTGGTGAAAAAGTATTTTCGGGGTTGAGCTTATAAGGTTGAATATGGCAACAAATATAAACACTATTTATAGATTAACAATGTGATTTGTAGATTTTTTTTTACAGATATTCATATCCTTGTTGGTAATGTTTATGTCGGTAATTATTGCTTTGCAATCAATTCTTTACAGTTCATTGTTTTTTTGTTTCTAATTGCTTCAAGACTTCTAAGTGTACTAAAAAACAATGTACTGTGACCGCTCTGCCTATTATCAAAAAGCTATAAAAGCCACAGCAAG
>CAIQOG010000423.1 GCA_903873355.1 uncultured Bacteroidales bacterium | reverse complement strand
TCCTCAAAACGGGGATTATCAGACGTCAGAATAGCTTTCCAACTACCATCAACAGCTTCACGAGCCATCATAGGGCGTTTCCCTTTATCTCGGTTTCCTCCACAGCCAACCACCGTTATCAGATGTCCATTACCCTGAAGAATTTGATTTATTGTGCTAATTACATTATTCAAAGCATCGGGAGTGTGGGCATAATCCACAATGGCTGTGTATCCCGAAGGAGAACGTAACGTTTCAAACCGACCTGAAACTGAATGCAGCGAACTGATAATTCGCAACACTTCCATTTCATCCTGACCTAATAAAACAGCAGCACCAAAAACAGCTGATAAATTACTGGCATTAAATTTCCCGATAAACGAAACATTCACCTCTTTATCGTTCATCTCCAATAACATACCATCAAAACCATGTTCAAGAATGCGTGTTTTAAAATCAGCCAAAGTCCGCAGTGAATAGCTGTATTTTTTTGCTCTGGTATTCTGCAACATCACAAAACCATTTTTATCGTCAGCATTGGTAAGTGCAAAAGCATCGGCAGACAAACTATCAAAAAAGGTTTTCTTTGCTTTCAGGTAATTTTCAAAAGTAAGGTGATAATCAATATGATCACGGGTAATATTGGTGAAAATTCCACCATCAAACTCTAGTCCGGCAATACGTCGTTGGTCAACTGAATGGGAACTTACTTCCATAAAAGCATAGTCGCAACCGGCAGCCACCATTTGGGCAAGTAATTCGTTAAGTGACAGTGCATCTGGGGTGGTATGTGTAGCTTCAATAGCCTCATCATTTATGTAATTGCAAACCGTTGAAAGCAGGCCTGTTTTGAATCCCAATTCCATGAAAAGCTTATATAACAACGTGGCAATAGTGGTTTTACCGTTTGTTCCTGTAACTCCCACCAAAATCATTTTCGAGGAAGGAAATCCAAACCAGGCCGAAGCCATAAGACCAAGCGCGTCCGCACTGTTATCAACCTGAATATGAGTTATTTCCTGTTTGATTTCGGCCGGCATTTCCTCACAAACAATTGCTACAGCACCTTTCTCAATGGCCATTGAAATATATTGATGACCATCGGATGCTGTACCACGTGTTGCAACAAATACACTCCCCTGCTCCACTTTACGCGAATCAAACTGAATGTTGGTTATACTAATTTCCTGTTCTCCAACAATTTGTCGGATCAACACGTTTTGCATAATTTCTTCTAAGTTCTTTTTCATAGAATTATTGCAAATTAATGAGAACTGAAGTACCTTTTTTTGCCTGTGTCCCGGGTTTTATGTTTTGTGAATAGACTTTTCCCCGTCCCTGAACCTGAACATTTAATCCCATATTCTCCAAAATATAAACTGCATCTTTTGCACCCATGCCACAAAGATCAGGGATAATACGGTTAGAAATATGAACAGATTGAACTTCAATCCGTTGATTCTTAGTCGATGTTTTTACCCAATCGGTAGAGTTATTGACGGTTAGCGGTAGATTCATTTCAGTTGCAACTGTCTGAATGGCTTTAAAATAACCAATTTTTGATTGTGGCAATAATGGTAATATTTCTTTGGGAACAATAGTATCAGTTTCTACTTTTGACGGTTTACGGTTTGAGTTTAAAGACATTATACGTTCGGCTATATTTTTAAAAACCGACCCGCTCATATGGCCACCCGAAGCATGTCCTATTGTTGGCTCACGCATCACTACGATACAAGTGTACAAAGGGTTTTCGTACGGAAAATATCCACAAAAAGCAACCTGATGTTTACCACTGTTTTTCCCTCCGGCCCAAACCTGAGCTGTTCCTGATTTGCCGGCAATTCGGACAAAGTTGGAATGTACGTTTTTAGCAGTTCCCATATCATTCTCAACAACTCCAAGCAAAGTTGAACGTATATCGCTTAGTGTAGTGGGTTTACAAATAGCCGGATTTATCACTTCGGTAGTAAATTCCTTTATTATCAATCCGTTCTTACCAATCGATTTTACAAAAAATGGACGAATCATTTTTCCGTCATTCGCAATGGCATTGAAGAAGGTGAGCGTATAAATTGGTGGAATTTGAGTTTCATAACCAACTGACATCCATGGCAATGTAGTTGATGACCAGTAATGTACTTTATCATTCGGATGACGTATATACGGTGCTGCAGTTCCCGGAATTTCTAATTTCAACGGTTCGTTGAGCTTCATTTTATACAATTTATCCACAAATTCTCCCGGATTACGTCCGTATGCTTTTACAATTGCCCGCGAAATTCCGATATTGGAAGAGCCGTAAATAGCCTGTGCAAGGGAAATTCTATGGAAACCTCCGCGATTGGCATTGTGGTCGGTCATTGTGCGATTTCCATAATTATATTTTCCGTTGTAAGTATTAATTGTATCGGTGAGTTTCACTCTGCCATCATCAAGAGCAGCCATCAATGAAGCTACCTTAAATGTCGAACCCGGTTCAGTCATATCCGAAACTGCACCATTTTTGTTTTCAAAATAAGAACCATCTTTGTTTTTCTCCAGATTTACAATCCCCTTCACTTCTCCGCTACGCACTTCCATTACGATTGCACAACCAACTGCTGCTCCAAACTGTTTTACACCGTCCTCCAACGCTTTTTCAGCAATATCCTGAATGTCAATATCGAGCGTAGTATTTACATCCATACCATCAATTGGTTCAACCTGAATAGTTTCCATATAATTATTGGCAACTTTCTGACGAACTGAAACTCCCGGAGTTCCTTTCAGACTGGTATTGAAACTCAGTTCTATCCCATTTTTACCACCTTTGGTTTCATCGGCAAAAATATCGCCAACCGTCCGCTGTGCAAGCGAACCAAATGGACGCACTCTTCTGAAAAAATCTTTGGTTATTAATCCGCTTTTATTTCTTCCAAGCCTGAATAGTGGCAATGTTTTGAGTTGTTTAAGTTGAGAATATGAAATTTTCTTCTGTGAAAGTTGAAATTCACCAACACCACTCTGATAGGCACTTGTAAGTAACTTTTTATAATCGGTAGGTGTTTTATCACGGAAAAAACTTGACAGATAAATAGACAAAGAATCAATGTTTGATTTAAAGAGTGAACCGTCATTTTCGTGTAATGCAGGTACACGTAAATCCATGTAAACGTAGTAGGTAGGAATTGAGCTGGCCATTAAACGTCCATCACAGGCATATATATTTCCTCGGTTTGGTTTTACAGAGATGTTCGATTTTACGCTTTTTGCTGCCAGTGCCATCCATTGATCGTGTTCAAAAAATTGGATTCGGATAATCCGATAAAGGACTAACAAAAACGACAGGCATATTATTGTATAAACAATGCCGAACCGAAGTACTATATTTCTGCGTTTCTCTGTCATTTTTTTGGTGGAATACTGTCTTCAATAACGATAGGAGGTGTTGTATTCTCAATAAGATTCAATCCGTTTGCATTTACTGCCTTCATCACATTCGACTGCCGGCTGATTTCCATCAGTTCGGCCGAAATTGTCAACGATTCGTATTTTGCATCCTGAATTTTCCTTTTTAGTTCAATTTCTTTTGCCAACTGAGTTTCGTAAGCATAGCGGTTATCCACATACAGAAAAACCAACACTGCCAACATGATTAACAAGCCATACTGCTTGCGAATAAACTTCTTGGTAAGAATATCCCCGTTCAAAATATCGCGAAGATTACTGGATTTTATATCCGAGAAATCTTCACTGCCACGAATCGCTTCTGCTATTTTATTAAACCAGGACATCCTATCAATTAACAATTATCAATTAAATTTGTACATACGATGCATGCATCGTCTCTATCGTAATTCTGCAATTCGCAATTTTGCACTTCTGGCACGTGGATTTCGTTGAATTTCCTCATCATCTGCCACAATCACCTTATTATTAACTGTTTGTAACGGTGCTATCACATTTCCGTAAAAATCTTTTTCAAGTTTTCCTTCAAAATTTCCGCTTCTGAAAAAGTTCTTTACCAAGCGGTCTTCCAGCGAGTGATAAGTCAACACAACCAATCTTCCACCCGGATTCAAAATCTCGAGGCTTTGATTCAGTAAAGCTTTCAGTACATCCATTTCTTTATTCACCTCAATCCGCAACGCCTGAAATACCCGTGCCATATCTTTCTTTTCCTTTTCGCGTCCAAAAAATGGTTTCAACACTTCTATAAAAGGAAATATTCTATTGAAGGGAGCTTGAGAGCGTGCATTTACAATGGTTCGGGCTATCTTGCGCGAATTGTGAAGCTCACCATACAAAAAAAAGACATCTGCCAGTTTCTCTTCCGTATATGTATTCAGTAAAACCGCAGCTGTAAAGTTCGATTTTGTATTCATGCGCATATCCAATGCTCCGTCAAACCGAAATGAAAAACCGCGTTCAGCCTCATCAAAGTGGTGCGAAGACACACCTAAATCTGCCAAAATTCCGTCGACTTTTTCTATATTGTGGTAACGAAGAAAATTCTTGAGATACTTAAAATTACTTCTTACAAATATAAATCTCGAATCATCAATTGCATTTTTGCAAGCATCCTCATCCTGATCAAATCCAAGCAATTTGCCTTTTTCCCCCAATCTTTTTAAAATTTCTTTCGAATGACCGCCACCACCGAAAGTCACATCCACATAAATACCATCGGATTTGATATTCAAACCTTCAATGGTTTCACTCAGCAGTGCAGGGATATGATAAGCTGAATTGCCCCCAACCCCTAAAGGGGAGTTGAAATTACTTTCGTCTTGTGTTTTTATTTTTTTATTTGTCATTCTGTTAAGCTTAGAAAACGCTCTTTATTCCCCTTTAGGGCTTAGGGGTCTTTTCATCATTTTTTCTTTCAACAACTTCGAGAAATCAGTTGCAGGCATGCGTGTTTGCTCGTAACGAACTTTACTCCACACGGCAAACCGATCAATCATTCCCACAAACAATACTTCAGAATTTTCAATTCCAACAGCCTGTAAATTCTTCTTTGTCAGCAAAATACGTCCCTGAGAATCGATATCAAGCCATTCGGCATCCGACACAAACTGCATCAACAGCATCTGATCTTCCGGATTCCATTCATCCAGTTTCGCTTTCAATTCCTGAACCATTTCGTTCCAGACATGCTCCGGAAAAACTATCAAACAATCGTTTTCTGCATCTTTCCGCATCACTACCCGCTCTTTTTCACCATCGGGTAGCAACTTTCTGTAATTGGATGGAATAAATATTCTTCCCTTTACATCGGCTTTTGCTTCATATTTTCCTATAAATGTTGACATTTTGAATCGGATATAAATTTTCAACGGTAAAAGTATGAAATTATTTTTGAATTCCCCACTATTCCCCACAAAAAATTTATCAACAACTTATCCTCTTAAAATCAGCACCTTTCAACAGTTTATCAACAATATTAAATTAAAATCTAAAACGACTAGTAAAAACCCAAGACACTTTATACCAG
>CAIQOG010000422.1 GCA_903873355.1 uncultured Bacteroidales bacterium | reverse complement strand
ATCCGGACTTCGCACAAAGAGTTGATTGACGAAGCTTTTCTGAGTACAACAAAAAGATTGGGGAAAACATTAAGGCAGTAATTTCTAAGTTTCAAAGTTTATAAAGTTTGAAAGTTTAATGGTTAGTATTTGAAAATTTATGATTTATGACTCGCCTTATATAAACAATGACCTCAAAAAACTTTCGACCTTAAGAACTTTATAAACTTTACGAACTCAAAGATTTGGTAAAACGAAAAAAGAGTGTATCTTTGCACTCGCTTAACCACAAAATGCGGCTGTGGCGTAATTGGTAGCCGCGCCAGACTTAGGATCTGGTGCCGAGAGGCGTGGGGGTTCGAGTCCCTTCAGCCGCACAGAAAATCCCGATAATCTAACGATTGTCGGGATTTTTGTTTTTATAATCTAATTCTAAAATTGATATTGCAAGGCAGCTTTCAATCCAATTAATAACTTGTTATTCGCATTTAGTTCATTTTCATATAGTGCAAAAATGGGTTTGTGGAATATGTTTCCGTTTTGCAAGTGATTCCAAACAACCGTTGGCCCGGCTAAAATGCTGAATTTATCAGATAATTTGTAATTCAGATTTAAGTGCAGACTGTAAATTTGATCCCAAAGCACAGTACAGGTAGTTTCAGATAATAGTTCTGGATTAAAATCCAGCTTGTTGTTTAATGGAATGAATGTTCCAATTCCCATTCCAATGCCAAAATGATTAACAGCAACCGGACTGTAAGAAAGTAAAATTGAAGTGTAAAATTGTTTTACACCTGTTTTGTAAGCTATACTTAGCGGGAACATTTCATTTGTACCAATTTCCAAAGCCTGATAGCCTCCTTTTTTAATGAATGATAGAAAGCCGAAAGGAATTCCGGTTTTAACTGTATCGATAATATTCAGAAATCCAATTCCCAATCCCGATAATTCACGTGTACGATTGAAAAAACCAATTTGAATACCTTTTGTTTCTTTCCCACCGATATTAGAGAATCCGACTTGTATTCCATTCATTTTGTTTCCAATAATATTGGAAAAACCAACCTGTACTCCATTCATTGAGTTCCCTAAGATATTGGAGAATCCGATTTGAATACCATTAGCACTATTTCCAAGCGTATTAAAAAAGCCGGTCTGAATCCCATGATAAGAATTTCCAAAAGTATTGAAAAAACCCACTTCTACACCTGAACCACTATTGCCGGTTGTATTGAAGAAACCGATATCTAATCCTTTCGATGAAGAGCCGGTTGTGTTGAGGAATCCAATCAATGCTCCTGTTTTTTCGCTTCCAACTATATTGGCAAAACCAATACCAAGTCCCTTGAAATTAGAAGCGGTTGTGTTGAGAAACCCAATTTGTAAGCCGGAATAACTGCCTTTGGCTATATTAATACAACCAATGAGTGGCACATTGAATTTGTCGGGTACTTTGTTGTAACCGATTGTGTAAATAATAGCCTCCTGTTTTGGAGAAATTATATCTTGAGCAAAAAGCTGACATGTACTTGCAAATACAAGTAATTTGATAATTAACCAGTTCCTTTTCATTTTCGTAATAGATTTATTGGTTCAAAATATCTTTTGGTGTATTTCACTCTTAACGATTAATTTTTCCAATCTGTTTTTTCGGGTTTCTTCAAGTTTTGCACTCAACACCCAGAAACAAGCGGTCTTTTTATAAGACATAGACTGTTTTTTGAAAAATTCAAAAGCTTCTTTGTTTGATTCAAGTTTAATTCTGAATTCTTCCGGAAATTCACCGGGTTTATTTTCATAGCTGTACAAAGCTGATTTATCTTCCTTTCTGTTTTTGAAAAGTTCCAGTCCTTTCGGTGCCATAAGTCCTTTCTCCAAAAGAGTTTCAACTTTCTTTATATTTACTTCGCTCCAGATGCTTTTGGGGTTTCGTGGCGTGAACCGAATGCTGTAACTTTCATTATCAACGGTTCTTCGGATACTGTCAATCCAGCCAAAACAAATTGCCTGATCGACAGACTCTGACCAGGTCATTGATGGTTTGCAGGAACTCACTTTATAAAATCCGACAATTAATTCTGTCTCAGTTAAATGGTTCTTTTCCAGCCACTTTCTGAATTCAAATTGATTTGCGAAAAAAACAAGACTCATATCTTTGTTAAAATGTAAGATCTATTTTTGTGCTTGATAGAACAAAGATATATTTTAATCAACAAATATTCAATTTCCGTTTGCATATTATTCGTTTTTCAATCGTGATTTTGTTTACCTTCAACAAAAAATTGTACCTTTGCAAGCACTTTAATTAAATACAAATAAAAGCAAAATATAATTCAACAATGGAAAATCAGGACAATCAAATCAACATCGAACTTTCAGCAGAAGTAGCTGAAGGTATTTATTCTAATCTGGCAATTATTTCTCACTCAACTTCTGAATTTGTGGTTGATTTTGTTCGGATGATGCCGGGAACTCCCAAAGCTAACGTAAAATCACGCATTATCCTGACTCCTGAACATGCAAAACGTCTGTTGTTTGCATTGCAGGACAATATTGCTAAATACGAATCACAAAATGGAAAAATAAAAGTACCGGATAATGGATTTGTTCCACCTGTACCAATGGCTTTTGGTGGAGGTGAAGCGTAATTTAGTTTACAGTTATCAGTTGATAGTTTATAGTTAAAGAGCTAATTTCAGAAATGAAATTAGCTCTTTCTATAATGTTTGTTTTGAAAAATAATTGTCGAATATAGTATTTACTTTGATACTAAAATAGCATAGCCCCACGGTTTCAGTTTGCATTCAGCGTTTTTTGAAACTGTAATTTTTTCGCCCATAAATGTGTTGAAAGTTCCGGTAATTTCATCGCTAATTTTAAAGGTTTGTTCCTTATCCGAGAAATTAAACATACTAAGTACTTTGTTATTTTCTTTTT
>CAIQOG010000421.1 GCA_903873355.1 uncultured Bacteroidales bacterium | reverse complement strand
GTTTCGAAAGGCTACACTTTGAATGAAAAAGTAATACGTTTCTCAAAAGTAGTGGTTGGAGAGTAGATTAAACAGTAAAAAGTAAGAGGGAAGCTATTTCTAAACTTCATGCTTCTAAACACTAAACAAAGAAAACAAAAAAACATGTCCAAAAGAGATTACTACGAAATACTGGGAGTGTCGAAAAATGCTTCCGCTGATGAAATAAAGAAAGCATATCGCAAAAAGGCTATTCAGTATCACCCCGATAAAAACCCCGGTGATAAAGCTTCAGAAGAGAAATTTAAAGAAGCTGCTGAAGCTTATGAAGTGTTGAGCGATGACCAAAAACGTCAGCGTTACGACCAATTTGGTCATGCAGGTGTTGGTGGGGCTGCCGGAGGCGGTTTTGGTGGTGCAAATATGAACATGGAGGATATTTTCTCTCATTTTGGTGATATTTTTGGTGGACATTTTGGTGGTGGTTTTAGTGGATTTGGCGGAAGTCAGCGTGGCGGTCAGCGAGTTAGACGTGGTTCGGATTTACGTGTTAAAGTAAAACTGGACTTGGCTGAAATTGCTTCGGGAGTTGAAAAGAAAATCAAGGTTAAAAAACAGGTAATGTGTTCACATTGCAATGGTGCAGGAGGAACGAATCCTACAACCTGTACTACCTGTAATGGGCAGGGACGTGTAATGCGGGTTCAAAATACCATTCTGGGACAAATGCAAACAGCTTCTGAATGTCCGACTTGTAGTGGTGAAGGAAAGATTATCAAGGATAAATGTTCACATTGTAGTGGTGAAGGCATTGTACGTGAGGATGAAGTAATCACCATCAATATTCCTGCAGGTGTTATGGAAGGTATGCAACTTTCCATGAGTGGAAAAGGTAATGCTGCGCGTAGGGGAGGAGTGAATGGTGATTTGCTGGTTTTGGTAGAGGAAGAACCGCACCCTGAACTGATTCGTGATGAAAATGATTTGATATATAATCTCTTACTCACTGTTCCTCAGGCCACCTTAGGTGATCAGGTAGAAGTCCCGACTGTAGACGGAAAAGTAAAAGTAACCGTAGCTCCCGGAACACAACCCGGAAAAGTATTACGACTTCGTGGCAAAGGTTTACCAAACGTAAATCGGTATGGAACTGGTGATTTGCTGGTGAATATCGGTGTTTATATACCCGAAAATCTAAGCAAGGACGAAAAAGCAGTAATGGAAAAACTTTCTACTTCAGCAAATGTAAAACCAAATGCATCGGCCTCAAGAAACTTTTTCTCACACTTTCGCAATATGTTCGAATAAGGATACATGGTAATAAACTAAAAGCCCAAACTGATTTTTCAGTTTGGGCTTTTAATTTATATATAGTATTTTAAATATTCTCGTCAATCAGACTGATTTTTTGCTCAATAACTTTGCTTTCGTCTTTGAGTGCTTCAATTTTACGTTCCATTTCTTTGATTAAACCACCGCCTTTTTTAGAACTGGAGGTAAAGAAACCGATGTTGTTTTCGTAAGTGGCAATTTCAGATTTCAGATGCTCATATGCACGAACGAGCTTTTCGCGTTCGCGATACAGCTTGTTTTCGCCTTTGCCGGTCATATCCTTCAGGTTGGTGCGGAAAGACTCTATACGGCGGTTTGAAGCATCTACATTCAACGTTTCAAACTGTTTGTCAACTGCTTCACGGTATTCCTTATAAATTTTATCTTTTTCTTTAAACGGAACATGACCAATCGTACTCCATTCTGCCATCAGAGCCCGCAATGCAGCAAGTGATTCGGAAGTGTTATCAGTTTTCTCAAACGTATTGATTTTTTCAATCAGTTCTTTCTTTTTGGCAAGGTTTTCAGCCTCAACACTCCGTTGCCCAGAAGAATTTTTATTTTTCTGTTCGAAGAAATAATCACAGGCAGTAATAAAGCGTTTCCATAATTCATCTGAATTCTTTTTAGCAACCGGACCAATGGTTTTCCATTCTTTTTGGAGTTGAATCATTTTGTCACCGGTTTCTTTCCAATCTGTACTTTCTTTAAGTATTTCAGCTTTCTCGCACAAAGCTTTTTTCAGGTCAGCGTTGTGTGTGAGTACGTTTTTGGTTTCTTTATAAAATTCTGCCTTTGCAGCAAAAAATGCATCGCATGCCTTCCGGTAACGGTCGAAAATCTTCTGATTTACTTTTCTGGGTGCAAAACCTATTGTACGCCATTCTTCCTGCCATGCAAGCATAGTTTTGGTAGCTTCGTCCCAACCTTTATAGTTATTCAGTGTACTAAAATCAAAAGCCTCAATTTTTTCGCAAAGTGCTGATTTAGCCTCGTAATTTTCTTCTTCCAATTTGCGAATTGAATCAAAATAAGATTGGTGCTTTTTGTTTATTGCAGTCGAAGCTTCTTTAAAGCGCGTCCAGATTTGTTCACGTATTTCGCGTGCTACCGGACCGAGATTATGCCATTCTTCGTGAAGCTTTTGCAAATGTTGAAATGCAGTGATAATATCTTTTTCAGAAGCCAGTTTTTCAGCTGCTTCACATATCAGATTTTTTGCTTCCAGATTTTTTTTGAAATCATATTCACGGAGTTCATTGTTGATTTTGATTAAATCCCAAAAAGACTCCTGATAAAGGTTGTATTGCTTCCAAAGTTCGGTTGATGCAGCCTGAGGTACCTGCCCGATGGATTTCCATTTCTGTTGAAGGTTGCGGAATTCGGCAATATGCGATGAAACATCGTCATTGCTTCCCACCAACGTTTTCATTTGCTCCAGAATATGTTGTTTCTGTAGCAGGTTTGATTCTTTTTCTTTTTCAACTTGTGCTGCAAGAGCGGCTTTTTTAGTGCGGAATGTATTTAATAATGCTTT
>CAIQOG010000420.1 GCA_903873355.1 uncultured Bacteroidales bacterium | reverse complement strand
GTAAATACCGGACGTGGCATTGGAATTATTGACGGAATTCCGTTTATTGAAGTTACAAAGTCGATACAGGTGTTGGAAAATTCACCTTACCTGTCAAAATCCGACAGTGAAACTATTCATACGTGGTTTAAAACATTTATGATGTGGCTTAATACCCACCAATACGGAAATGACGAAATGAATGCCAAAAACAATCACGGTACCTGGTGGCATACTCAGGTGGCTGCCTATGCGCGCTTTGTTGGTGACAAAACCATTTTGGAAAAATGCCGGAAACATTACGTGGAAATTCTATTACCAACACAAATGGCGCAGGATGGAAGTTATCCGCTGGAAATTGAGCGAACTAAACCTTTTTCATACGAACTTTTCAACCTGGATGGCATGGCAACTTTGACCTGGTTATTGACTGACAGCGATTTTAATGGTTGGAAATTTACTTTGTCCGACGGACGAGGCATGCAAAAAGGGGTTGATTTCATTAAACCCTATGTAATTGACAAGGAAAAATGGCCATTCAAAAGAGATATTTCGCATTGGGACGAACAGCCCGGACGCCGTCCGTTCATGTTTTTTGCTGCCATTATTCAGCAACAACCCGAATGGATTTCAATTTGGGAAAAATGCAGTGCAGATTTTCCAACTGATGAGAGCAAACGAAATATGCCACTTAAAAATCCAATTCTTTGGCTTGACTTAACAAAACCGATCAAGTAATTTATTAAACATCAACTATTATGACTTTAAAACCAAAAACCATAATTGTCTTATTATTAGCATTTTCAACTACACTTTCGGCTAGAAATTACAAAGAAATACCCTGGTTGAAAACCGCTATCGACCGTTCACAGGAGCAACTTTTAGCTGCTTCCGAGAAATATAAAGTCGGTAAACTGAATCCCCGCTCATTCGAAAACGGAAAAGTTTGTTTTGCAAATTACAAGGATTGGACTTGTGGGTTTTTCCCCGGTTCACTTTGGTATATGTATGAACTAACCAGCAACGAGCAATTTAAAAAGGAAGCAGAATTTTATACCGAAATTCTTGATAAAGTTCAATACCGGAAAGATACTCACGATTTAGGTTTTATGCTTTATTGTAGCTATGGAAACGGATTTCGGTTAACCGGAAATGAGAATTACAAAAAAGTGTTGGTTACAGGTTCAAATTCTTTGATGACACGCTTTCATCCCGAAGTGGGTTTGATAAAATCGTGGGATGGTCGCAAAGACTGGCAATATCCGGTAATCATCGACAATATGCTGAATCTGGAAATGCTGTGCGAAGTAAGTAAAATTACTAATGATAATTCCTTTAAAAAAGCATCCGTTTCGCATGCCAACAAAACACTGGAAAATCATTTTCGTCCTGACAATAGTTGCTTTCACGTAATAAATTACGACAGTGTAAGTGGAAACGTAATCAGTAAAGTTACACATCAGGGGTTTAGCAACAGTTCATCATGGGCGCGTGGTCAGGGTTGGGCAGTTTACGGTTTCACCATGATGTATCGCGAAACACGTGACCCTAAATACCTCGATCAGGCACGCAAAGTAGCAGCTTTCCTGCTGAATAATCCAAATTTACCTGCCGACAAAGTTCCCTATTGGGATTTTAATGCACCCAATATTCCCGATGCACCTCGTGATGCTTCTGCCGGAGCACTTTATGCCTCTGCACTAATTGAACTTAGTGGTTATGTGAAAAATGGGAAAGATTATCTTGACGCAGCTGAAAAAATTCTAATAAGTTTAACATCACATAATTATCTTGCCGAAAAAGGTGATAACGGGTTATTCATCCTTAAACATTCAGTTGGGAACTGGCCGGCAAATAAAGAAATTGATGTTCCGTTGAATTATGCCGACTATTATTACATTGAAGCATTAGGACGGTATATGAAAGCAAAAGGAATTTCAATGGACTGAAAATCAGTCAAACTTATTCATTTACAGAAACAAAAAAATGAAAAAACAATCGTCTCAAAAAAATCTGAACCTTGCACTTGCAGGTTTAGTTTCAGTTTCGTGCTTTGCACAAAGCGACAAAAAAGCACCCGAAAAACCCAATATTCTCTTTATAGCAGTGGATGATTTAAAACCAATTCTGGGTTGTTATGGTGACAAATTAGTCAAAACACCCAACATCGACCGAATTGCAAAAAACGGAACTGTCTTTCTGCAAAACTACGTCCAACAAGCAGTTTCCGGTCCTACACGTGCCAGCATCATGACCGGTATGCGTCCCGATTATACAGGAGTTTGGGATTTGAAAACCAAAATGCGCGATGTAAATCCTGATATCTTGAGTTTGCCACAATATCTAATCACGCAAGGGTATAGCACACAAGGAATTGGTAAAATTTATGACCAACGATGTGTAGACAAAAAAATGGATATTCCTTCGTGGAGCGTGCCTTACTATAATTATTTCAAAACACAGGAAAAATACTACTCTTCTCAAACCGGAATGCCAGCCTTAGGTGCCTATCAATTGCCGGAAACCAAGGCACTTGTTGAAAAATACCGCAATGAAGCCATTTCAAAAGGTATTGCCGAAGATGAAATTGAAGCGTATATATCAACACACGTAAAGCCTTCGGTGGAATGTGCCGATGTGCCGGATAATGCATACAACGATGGGGCTAATGTGATAAGAGCCAAAGAAATTCTGCTCAAACTAAAATCGGAAAATAAACCATTCTTTTTTGCTGTTGGATTTTCGAAGCCACATTTACCATTTGTTTCTCCAAAAAAATATTGGGACTTATACAAACGCGACCAGATGCCGGTAGCCGAATTTCAGGAAAAATCGAAAAACAGTCCGGCTATAGCCTATCATAATGCCGGCGAGCTTAGACAATATTCGGATATTCCTGCTTTGACCGAATTTACCGATCAGAAAGATTATGGGTTGACATTGCCTTTAGACAAGCAAAAAGAACTGATTCATGGGTATTATGCAGCAGTATCGTATACCGATGCACAGGTTGGAATTTTGCTTCATGCCATGGACTCACTTGGCTTACTGAAAAATACCATCGTTATTCTTTGGGGCGATCACGGATGGCATCTCGGTGACCATAATTTGTGGTGCAAACACACCAACTTTGAACAAGCTACACATGCACCACTCATTATTTCGGCACCCTGGATTAAGCCATCTGTTTCAAAATCGATGACTGAGTTTGTTGATATTTTTCCAACTTTGTGCGATTTAGCAAATGTTCCAGTTCCCACGCATTTGGATGGAAAAAGTCTGGTTACCGTTATGAAAAAACCAAATTCGTCAGTTAAGGAATACTCCGTAAGTCAATATCCAAGGAATGGATCAGATGCAGAAACCGGCCGGTTAGGATTTGCTGAAGGGAAATGTATGGGCTATTCAATCAGAACATCACGATATCGTTACACGGTTTGGATGAAAGATAATTTCCGGACAAACCGACCTTATGATCAAGACCTGGTTGTTGCATCTGAATTATATGATTATCAGAAAGATCCGAACGAAACCGTTAACGTGGTTGACGAAAAATTGTACACCGATGTTTCAAAAGATATGAAAGCTAAACTGCTGAATTATTTTGAAAGTCAACGACTAAAATTAGGAAAGAAGTAAATGTAATTTTTGATTTATATCAGTGCAATCAAAATAAGCCTGCAAAGATGAAATCGCCAACTTGTTCGTTATTTTAATTTCTGTTTTACAAATAGTTATTCAAAAAGAAGGGTTTTGTTCCATTTTTCCCATGCTTCTTCTTCTAAATATATGCTTTACAGCATATTTGACAAAATAATCCTCTTTTTATTTTGATATTTTGACGATAAATACTACTTTTGGTCGACCAATATACTGGTCGACCAAATTTTTTAAACCATTCTTGCCAATCCTAGTCTAATAAAATTAATATATTCAAATATTGATGAAAAATATTCTTCCTTCAAACAAACTTAATCTGGCTTTACTAGGTTTCAGTGCAATTCCTCTGTTGGCTCAAACTAAACCAAATGTGTTGTTTATTATGACCGACCAACAGACTTATAATATGATGAGCTGTGAAGGAAACAAGTGGTTATCAACTCCGAATATGGATAAAATCGCATCAATGGGTTATCGTTTTGAGAAAACCTATTGTGCCAATCCGGTTTCAATGCCATCGCGGTTTTCGCTTTTAACAGGTCATTACGCATCCGAAGTTGGTGTAAAACAAAACACACCGGCTTACAACGAATCTAAAGTAAGGCAAATTCTCACTACGGATGCTTTAGGAAATCTTTTTAGTAATGCAGGTTATGAAACACTCTATTCAGGAAAAACTCATCTTTATACCGGAACAAGAGATCTTACCGGTTATGGTTTTAAGTTGAACGATACAGATCCCTATGATGGTCCGGCCATTTATGCCGAACAGGTTCTACCAACAATTGAGAAAGACAAACCCTTCTTTTTATTCTTATCTTTCCTTAATCCTCACGATATTTGCTACAAAGCTGGTATGGATGCGCGGTATCCCGGAAAATTACCAGTCGCAAACGTACGTGAAACCGATAGATTATTAGCACTTCAGAAAACCCTGAACCCCGAAGTTTATCAGAAACAAATTCCGCCTCATGCCACAAATACAAGTCCGATAAATGGCGAAGACCCCGAAATGGTTATCATGGCAAATCAGGGCAGAAACTGGTCAAAAGCCGAGTGGGATTTATATGGCTGGATGTATTGTCGACTAACTGAAAGCGTTGATTTTCAAATAGGCAGAGTATTAAATGCGCTCGAAAAAGCCGGATTAACAGATAATACAATCATTGTTTTCACTTCCGACCATGGTGAAATGAACGGTTCACACGGATTAATTACCAAGAACGTTATGTTTGAGGAATGTCAGCGGGTACCATTTATTTTTGCCGGAAAAAGTATTAAATCTAATTATCAGGATAACACAACATTAGTGTGTAATGGACTGGATTTTATCCCGACTATTTGTGATTTAACCGGCATTAAAAGTCCTGACAATCTACCCGGAGTGTCACTAAAGTCCTGTTTGACAGGTGACGGCAAAAAAACCGAAAGAAAATACATTATAACCGAAGATTATAATGCCAATCAAATTCACGATGGGCGCTACAAATACACCATCTATGAATTACCCGGAAACCCGGAAATTCTTACCGATTTGAAAACGAACCCGGGAGAAACTATAAATTATGCAAATGACCCGAAGTATAAAACAATAAAAGAAAATCTGAAAAAAGATTTGATGGCGAATTTGAGTAAGCGTGGACTTACACCTATCCCTGATAATCGTACAAAAAAATATCTTCGTCAAATAGAGGATGAATTTCTGACTTCGAAAAAAGGAAAATCCTCGAAAAAAGTTTCTGATGATTAAAGAAAAAAAATGAAAAATATAATCCCTATAACTAAATCTAAGTGGAAACAGAATCTAATCTGTTTTGTCCTTTTGTGTTTAACGCTACCATCAACTGCTCAAAAGATTGTAAGTAATATAAACGAACTGAATTCCGCCATTGCCTCAGCTATACCCGGACAAGTTATTGTAATGAAAGATGGTATCTGGAAAAATTCAGTTATCAATTTCAATTCAACTGCAAATGCCTCTGCTCCAATAACTTTATGTGCTCAAACTCCCGGCAAAGTAGTTTTAAGCGGAAATTCTACACTGACTTTCTCAGCACCGTATTTAGTGGTTGATGGTTTGATTTTTAAAAATGGATTTATTGAAAGTGGGTCGGTAATTACTTTTCAATCAGACAATTGCAGACTTACAAACACAATAATTAAAGATTATAATCCTGACAATTTTAAAACTGCATATTATTGGGTTTATTTTCAGGGAAGCTATAATCGTATGGATCATTGCCTTTTCAAAGGGAAAAGTAATATGAATCCGGTGGTTCAGAATTACGAGGAAAATGCCCGTTATAATAAGGTCGACAGCTGTGTTGTAAAGGATATTCCCTACATTCGGAAAGCTAATGGTCGTGAAATTTTTCGTATTTTCGGGTATGGTCATGCCGACCAACCGGGTGACGACGGTGCTTATTTTACTATCGAATATAATCTTTTTACTCATGCCGATGGTGAAGGAACTGAAATAGTTTCCCTCAAATCTAACAACAATATAGTTCGTTTCAATACAGTCATCGCTTCAAGAGGTGGTTTGGTTGGCAGACGTGGAAAAAACAATACCTTTGAAGGAAACTTTATTTTTGGACAGGGACAAGAGGGTACAACGGGCATTCGAGTGGCAGGTTCAAACCATCGTGTGATTAATAATTACATTGCTGATGTAGCTGAAGATGGTTTACGACTAATAACCGGTGAATATTATGAAAAAAGCCTGACCAACCATTTTGCTCCGAAAAAGAAAGAATTACCAAAATATTTACAAGTAAAAGATGGCTATTTTGCTCATAATACGATAGTTAACTGCAGTGGAAATGGTATTGATATTGGCTTTGCTTATCAAAATCACTGGCCTGATTTACAAATGATTTTATTACCCGAGAACAACCGGTTTGTAAATAATGTGGTGTTTAATTGCAGTGCTAACTCAATAAGTATTGCAGAACAGGATAAAAATCCACCGTTGGATATTTTTCAGTTTAAGCCCAGTATTTTCGAAGGAAATATTATTTGGGGCAGCAAAATGAATGTTTCAATTCCAGATGGTATTAAATTTCTAAATCCAAAATTCACTGTTTCAAAAGATGGTCTTTTCCGTCCTGATAAAAACAGTCCGTTGATAAACAGCGGTATGGTTTCTGATGTAAAAATTGATATGGACGGTCAAAAACGCACTAACCAAAAAGGGATTGGAGCTGACGAAATCAGTTCAGAAAAAATAATTAATCACCCACTCAAAGCCACAGAAGTTGGTCCAAAATGGATGATGACACAAAAAAACAAACAGTAAAAAACAACTATAATTATATTTAACAAATAAAATAACGATCATGAAAAAACTATTTCAGAACAGCAGTTTAAACCTTGCTTTGTTAGGTTTGGCTACTATGCCTGCAGTGGCACAAAAACAAGAAGCAAAGCAGACAAGACCAAATGTGTTATTTATTGCAGTTGATGATTTGAAACCATTGATTGCTGCCTATGGTGATAAAATGGCTATCACGCCAGGTATGGATCGCTTAGCAAATGAAGGTATGGCTTTCCAGAACTGTTATGTACAGCAGGCCATCAGTGGTGCTACCCGTGCCAGCTGTCTTACCGGAATGCGTCCTGACAAAACCAAAGTATGGGATTTGATAACAAATTTCCGTCAGGTAAATACAAATGCTGTTACCATCCCTGAATACTTTATTAAAAACGGTTACGAAACAGCAGCCGTTGGAAAAATTTATCATGTTGGAAGTGCAGGTCCGGGACATGATGCACCATCCTGGTCAACTCCATGGATTAATGATAAAGCTGAAACTTATGTAAATTTCGTACCTGAAAAAGGTAAAAAAGGGCCGGCTGTTGAATGTGCCGACGTACCCGATAACGCCTATCAGGATGGCGTTTGTGCCGAAATTGGAATCAAATTGCTGAACCAACTGAAAGGAAATGGAAAACCATTTTTCCTGGCTGTAGGTTTTCATAAACCACATTTACCATTTGTTGCACCAAAAAAATACTGGGATTTATACAAACGTGACCAGTTTTCAATTGCACCGTTCCAACATAAATCTGAAGGAAGTCCTGACTTAGCTTATCATACTTCGGGTGAGTTGAAAAGCTATACCGACATTCCGCAATTCGACAGTTATTCGGAGAAAGACCTGGACCATTTACCAGTTGATAAGCAAAAAGAATTAATCCACGGTTACTATGCGGCTATGTCGTACATGGACGCTCAACTCGTAAAAGTGCTCAATGAATTAGATCGACTAAAATTGAGTGACAACACGATTGTTGTGCTTTGGGGTGACCACGGCTGGCACTTGGGTGATCACGGACTTTGGAATAAACACACTGATTTTGAACAAGCTACTCATGCATGTATGCTTATGCGCGTAAAAGGAATGAAACCGGGCATTAAACCAATGACACAATGTGAATTTGTAGACATTTTCCCAACTTTGTGTGATTTGAGTGGAATTCCGGCTCCAAAATACTTAGACGGTATCAGCCTTGTTCCTGCCATGAAAAATCCGGCTGCCGAAATACGTGAATATGCTTTCAGTCAGTATCCGCGCAAAGATGCGATGGGTTATACCATTCGTACCAAACGTTTCCGTTATACCGAGTGGATTGGCGACCTGTATTCGGCTGAATTTCCTTACAGTCAGGCAAAAATCGTTGCAAGCGAAATGTATGATTATGACAAAGACCCACTTGAAACTAAGAGTTTAATTGGCGATAAAGCGTATGCCAAAGAAGAAGCATTGATGAAAAAAATGTTCACTGAAGCAATGAACCGTGAGCATGTTCAATATGCAAGTTATTCAAAATTAGCAGATTGGCACGAAGCTATCAGCACAACACCCGAAAAGAAAGGGAAAAAAATAAAAAAGGACAAAAAAAGTGGTGAAGTAGAATAGGAAATTTGATGAAAAAAAATCTATTTATCCTTTTTGTATTCAATAGTTTGCTTGTGTTTTCTCAGAAAGAAAATGCAGGCAAACTGCTTTATTCCGATAATTTCAATAAAGATCTATCGAACTGGACTGCTGAATTTGAAATTCCGGAAACATCCGGTTTAAAACTCATTGATTCAAAACTCGATTTAGTAAGTTCACGCGGTGCAACTGTATGGTTCAATTATAAATTGTCCGGAAACATTATGATTACATTCAACGAAACATTAATTGATGCCGGTGGTGTAAATGATCGTGTTTCGGATATGAATGCTTTCTGGATGGCTACTGATCCTTCATGTCCGGGTTCAATGATAAAACGCGACGGAAAGTTTTCTTCGTACGACAATCTGAATTTGTATTATGCCGGTGTAGGCGGTCATTACAACAAATTCACCCGTTTTCGCAAATATAACAGCGACGGTAACAAACCTGTTCTGAAAGAATATTCTGATGTGGCACACCTTTTGGTAGGTAATAAGAAATATTCTATCAAAATAATAGTGAATAACGGGCTGATTCAGTATTACTTAAACGATGAGTTGTATTGGGAACTGAAAGACGAAACACCTTACAAACAAGGCTATTTTGGATTCAGAACTACAATAAGTCATCAACAATTTTCTAATTTCAAAATTTATCAACTATAAATTCTTATAAAATGAAACACAAAGAATTTCTTAAAGCTGCCGGTATTGTAGCAGCTGGTATGTTGAGTGTAAATGCTTATGCTCAGGTAAAAAAGGATCTGAAGAAACCAAATATCATTTTTATTTTAGCTGACGATTTGGGTTATCCGGAAATAAGTTGCAATGGTGCAGACACTTACAGAACTCCGAATATTGACAAACTGGCAGCCCAGGGACTTCGCTTTACCCATGCGTATGCCAATCCATTGAGCGGGCCTTCACGTGCGGTACTTCTTACCGGAAGATATGGTTTTCGTACCGGAGCAACCAATCAGGATGCCTGTTCAGAAGTGTTCTCACCAAGCGAAAAAATGTTGCCATCTTACTTAAAACAAGCCGGCTACGTTTCTACTTCTATTGGTAAATGGGGTCAATTGCCTCTCGATCCTTCTGATTTTGGATTTGATGAATATCTACGTTTTTTTGGAAGTGGAATTTATTGGACTACGCCGGATAAAAAACAGAATTACAGAGTAAATGGAACTGATTTGGTTCTAAAAGAGAATGAATATATGCCGGATTTGATGCATAAGCAAATGGTTGAATTCCTTACCAAAAATCAAAACAAACCATTTTTTGCCTATTATCCGTTATCACATGTTCATGGCGAAATTACACGAACACCTGACAGCAAGAGCAATAAAGATTATTATGATGATAATATCACCTACATGGATAAATTGGTAGGTCAGTTACGCATCGAACTTGATCGACTGAAACTAAGTGACAACACCATATTGATTTTCTTTAGTGATAACGGAACTGCCGGAGGTAAATCTGACAGAGCTACTATTGGCGGTCGCAGGCTGATTGGTCAAAAAGGATCAATGGAAGAAGGTGGAAGCCTTGAACCACTGATTGTTTACTGGCCCGGTGTAACTCCAAAAGGAAAAGTTTGCAACGATTTAATCAGCTCTTCTGATTTTCTTCCAACATTTTCAGAGATTGCGGGAACGACATTACCTAAAGATATAATTCTGGATGGTCAGAGTTTTAACGCTCAGATTCACGGTCAGAAAGGAACTCCACGCACTTCACTATTTGTGCAACTTGCTAATAATTATTGGGTTCGGAGTCAGGGATGGAAACTTAATCAGGATGGCGAACTTTTTGATATGAGTAAAGCTCCTTTTGAAGAAATTCTTGTTCCTGCTGATACTAAAAATCCGGAAGCAATTGCCGCTCGAACCAGTCTTCAGGCCGAACTTGACCGTTTGAATCCAAAAGCCGGTTATATCGATCATGGTGATGGAACAGGTCGTCATGGAAATAAAACAAAGAACAAAGCAAAAAAAGAAGCAAAAAAGAAACAGGCTGAACAATAATATTTCAATCGTCAATTCTACTAAAACAATGAAAATGATTTGCACTCTGAAAAACAGCAAATAACAACATGTCAACAAAAAAGATAGTATCCTGCGACTTAGTTACAATTGCCTGTTTAGGTTTTTGTGCAATGCCATTGCATGCACAAAAAAAGGAAGCTAAGAAACCTAATATTATCGTAATTCTGACTGACGACATGGGTTATTCAGATATTGGTTGCTATGGTTCGGAAATTAGAACACCTAACATTGACAAACTTGCCAGCACAGGTTTGCGATTTACACAGTATTATAATACGGCACGGTCAAGTTCCACACGAGCCTCTTTACTTACTGGCTTATACCCACATCAGGCAGGAATGGGACATTTGGCAAATTATAATTTTGCTGAACCGGGTTACAAAGATGATCTGAGTAAAAATACTGTTACGATGGCCGAAGTTTTTAAAAGTGCAGGCTATTCTACTTATATGACGGGCAAATGGCATGTTTCCAAAAGCATAACTCCGAAAGGTGATATAAGCAATTGGCCACTTCAACGAGGTTTTGATCGGTTTTTTGGCACGTTAAATGGCTCAGGAAGTTACTATGACCCGGGAACTCTTATCAGCAATAATACCTTTATTGCACCAGGCAAGGGATTTTATTATACCAATGCAATTGCCGATACCACGGTTAAATTCATTAATCAACATCCAAAACAGAAACCGTTTTTCTTTTATGTAGCATTTACAGCAGCCCACTGGCCACTGCATGCACCCGAAAGCGAAGTGGCTAAATACAAAGGGATTTACAACAATGGTTGGGATAAAACACGTGAAAACCGGTTCAATAAACTCAAAAAACTAGGTATTATTGACAATCGCTGTGTGCTGACGGAACGTGGCGTGAAAATTCCTGCCTGGGAAAACGAACCAATGAAAGCATGGCAAGTGAGACGAATGGAAGTATACGCCGCTATGATAGATATAATGGATCAAGGGGTTGGCCACATTATATCGGCGTTGGAAAAGAATGGTTTATTAAATAATACTGTTGTGTTTTATATGCATGACAATGGTGGATGTGCTGAACCACAAGACACTGACAAACCCGAAATTCCGCTTACAGCAGAACAAAAAGTATTGAAACCAATGTCGGTCGATTCAGTTTATTTAGGGAAACGACCTGAATATTCTCGCGATGGATATTTTGTAAGGAGCGGTCGTGGAGTTATGGCTGGCCCTGCCGACTCGTGGGTGGCCTATGGCGAAGAATGGGCAAATGTTAGTAACACACCTTTCAGACTTTATAAACATTATACTCACGAAGGTGGTATAGCTTCGCCACTTATAATTAGCTGGCCGACTGGCATTAAAGCAAAAGGAGAATTGCGCCGTCAGCCTTCTCATCTAATTGACATCATGGCTACTTGTATTGATATTGCCGGGCTCAATTACCCAACACAATTCAATGGAAATCAGATAATTCCGTACGAAGGAAAAAGTCTGAAACCAGCATTTACAAACAAATCCATCGATAGAAAATTTATTTTTTGGGAACACGAAGGCAATAGAGCTATTCGGGTAGGAGATTGGAAATTAGTTTCAAAAACCGCAAAAGCTATGAAATTCATTTCAACTGATGAAAATACGTGGGAGCTTTATGATTTAAAGAAAGATCCAAGCGAAACAAATAATTTGGCAGCTATTTATCCTAAAAGAGTAAAAGAAATGGCTGAACTATGGGAAACAGAAGCAATTAGAACGACAGCGAAACCCTGGCCTTGGAACAAATAAATTGAATCTAATGAAAAAATATTTCAAAATACTTCTTATATGTTCTTTGACAATTGCTAAATCACAATTAGCTCTAAGTCAGTCTACAACATTGGTTTCAATCGATGTAAATGGAAAGCTAACCTATAAACCGGATTCAAAAGGAACGGTGATTCCCGATTTCAGTGGGGTTGGGTATCAAAATTCTGAAAAACCAATTCCGTTTGTGCCTGTGGTTAAAACACTTACAGCCGTCGTTGGCGATAATGTTGCTAATGTTCAGGCAGCCATTAATGAAGTTGCAGCCATGCCGTTGGTCAATGGAATTCGGGGTGCTATCCTTTTTAAAGCCGGTACATACGAATTAAGTACTACTATAAATGTTACAGCCAGTGGTATTGTGTTGCGCGGTGAAGGACAATCCACCATTTTTAAAGCAACCGGAACGGTTCAGTACGATTTAATTCATATTATCGGTGCATCAGGTAAAACCGACATTACTTCCTCACAGAAAATGGTAACCGATGCTTTTGTTCCGGTAGGAGTTAAAAGTGTAACTGTTCAAAGTGTACAACCATTTGCTGTTGGCGATTGGGTGCATTTTCGTCGCGAACCAAATGATGCCTGGATTCATATGCTTGGCATGGACACACTTTCAAAAATTGACCCACTTGCAACCAATTGGACAGCTTCTGGTTACAAAATCAGTTTTGAACGAAAAATTCTGAGTATTCAGGGGAATATCCTGACTTTTGATGCACCTGTAATGGATATTATTGATCCGGTTTATGCCTCTGCATTTGTGGTAAAATTTACTTCAGGGCGAATTTCTAATTGTGCAGTAGAAAATCTGAAAATGACTTCAACTTATACTTCTTCTACCGATGAACTTCATGGCTGGAATGCCATTTATATTGATAATGTGGAAAATTGCTGGGTAAAAAAAGTGAATGCTTATTCATTCGGATATTCCTGTGTGAATGTGAATGAAGGTGGAGCTTTTGTAACTGTTGACAGTTGTTCAATGATTGACCCAATTTCTATCATCACCGGTGGTCGACGGTATTCGTTTAATCTGAACGGACAACGTTGTCTTGTGCAAAATTGTACAACCCGCAATGGTCGGCACGATTTTGTGGATGG
>CAIQOG010000419.1 GCA_903873355.1 uncultured Bacteroidales bacterium | reverse complement strand
CAATTTTTTCGGATTCTTTCATTCCGGCAATGTGCTGAATAGCTCCCGAGATACCTACGCCCACGTACACTTTCGGACGTACGGTTTTACCGGTTTGTCCTACCTGACGCGCATATTCCGAGAAACCTTCGTCAACCACCACGCGGCTACAAGCCCATTCGGCTTTTACACCTTTTTCTTTCAGTGCTTCGGCCAGTTTCTTGATTAATGCCAATCCGTCGCTGGTAGTACCACGTCCGCCGGCAATAATAATATCGGCATCGAACAGATTTACAGAATTACCTTCACCACGAACAGTTTGCAGAATTTCTACTTTAAACTCGTCTTTGCTCAGTTTTGGTTTGAAAGTGGAAACCACTCCGGTGCGTCCTTCCACTTTAGCCGGCACTTCGAAGGTACCCGCACGGGCAGTTGAGATTTGCGGATAAACGAAACCAAGAATGGTTGCCAGTTTACTTTCGCCATAGGTTGGACGGCGGGAGTGAAGAATCGGTTTGTTGATTACTTTTTCCTTGCGGTTCACGTATTCGCCAATTTCCAGTCCGGTACAGTCGGCAGTTACACCACTACCGGTTTTCACACCAATACGCGGAGCTAATTCACGACCCGAAGTAGTAGCGGCAAACAGCGCGATTTCAGGATTACGTTCTTTGATTACCTGTGCAAAGATAGACGAGAACGGCAACACGAGGTATTCAGCCAGTTTGGCATCTTCCACCACAATCACTTCGTCCGAACCATGTTCGAACAGTGTTTGTGCCTGATCGGCTACATTGTAACCGATAAGCAAAGTCATGATTTTAGTTCCTTCACCCAACTGATCGGCTAAGTGACGTGCCGGAGTCAGCAATTCGATAGACGGACGGGCAATTTTACCGTTGGCAATTTCGGCCCAGGTCAAAATGCCTTTGGCACCGTTGCGGTTATCGTAGAACGGAAATTCAGGTTTTTCTGCAACTTTCTTTTCTGCTTTTTCTTTTTTCTCCAATACGTTGGCACCTTTGGCATAATTTGCCAGCAGGCTATCCACCAAAGCCGCTTCGGTATGTCCCTGCGACATGATAATCGGAGCACGTTCGCTCACAATGTTTACCACACCGGCCACAATGGTTGGCGAACCGCCCAAACCGATTTTCTCAGTTCCCAGTCCGATATCATCAATGCCAAACACGGTAACTTTAGCGTTGCGGGCTTTGATAGCACCGGTCAGCGATGGTTTGCGTGGTGGAATTCCGGTTGGAGTAAGCGAAATGGTACAAGGCATAGGCAGTTTCATCATCTGATAACCACCTTCGATAATACGTTTTGCAATCACATTGCCTTCGCCGTCGGCTTTTACGCTTTCCACGAAAGTAGCTTGTGGAATGCCAATGTTTTCGGCCACCTGTGATGGTACGTGTGCTGTATCACCGTCGCTGGTCTGACGACCGGCCAGAATGATAAACGGTTCTTTCGAATCTTTGCTGAAACCAAGATGTTTAAGCATAGTCGAAATAGCCAAACCGGTGGCGTAAGTATCACTACCGCCCAGTTTACGGTCGGAGAGGAGAAATGCTTCGTCGTAACCCATCGAGATAGCGGTTTTGAGCGCTACTTCGAACGAACCCGGTCCCATGGAACAGGCAATCAGACGTGCATCAGGATATTGTTTTTTGAGTTGTAATCCGGCTTCAAGACCAAACTGACAGTCGATATTAATAATCGACTTCGCTTTCGTACGGTCCATTAATCCATCGTCTCCCATGCGCATTTCGGTTGGGAGCGGAACTTGTTTTATTAAACTTATAATTGTTAATTCCATTGTTTTTAAATTTGAAAGATTTGAAGATTTGAAAATTGCCCCTAAATCCCCTAAAGGGGACTTAATAACTCCCCTTTAGGGGTTGGGGGTCTTTACATATTTTGAAAATCAGGACCGTTGCCACCGTTTGGAACACTCCAGGTAATTCCATCGCCCGG
This sequence comes from uncultured Bacteroidales bacterium, assembly GCA_903873355.1. The sequence goes on along the minus strand of CAIQOG010000419.1, from coordinate 2,360 downwards.
TGTTTTAATATCGCAGGTTTTGCAATGCATACAGTTTTCTGCATGAATACGCAATTCCTGATGTCCGTTTTTGTCGGTATGCAGTTCGTAAACTTCCGACGAACAGAAGAACTGACATGGTGCGCCATATTGTTTGATATTTATGGCTGCAAACGATTCGGGATTATTGATTTTCACGTGAGCCACCTGTTGTTCATCGTGGTTTACACCCGAGAAATACACATCGGTAGCTTTATCAAAAGTCAATACTTTATCAAAATCAAGTTTGTTTTTAAATCTTTCTTTAAACGTTTTTCCTTTGAAATCGGCCAGTGTTTTGGTGGCGTCTTTGTCGGGATGTGTTTTCAGCTTACCGCAGAAACCTGCACCTCCTGTAATTAATTGCGTAGCAAAATGCAATCCTCCTATGATTAATCCTTTCGAAAATCCCTGACGGAAATTGCGAACCGGATATAAATCTTTGTAAATTACGCTGTCTTTAATCGAAGCTTCGTACCCCGAAAGCATTTTTTCAGAGAAATCGTTTTTGTTCAATGCTTCAGCGGCTGTTTTTGCTGCCAGCATTCCCGAAGTAATGGCCAAATGAACACCTTTCAACGCAGGCATAGCCACCAGTCCGGCACTGTCGCCCACAATCATTGCATTGTCGGTATATAATTTAGGAATTGAATACCAACCGCCTTCGGGCAATGTTTTTGCACCGTATTCAACCAATTTACCGCCTTTGAGGTATTTTGCAATAAACGGATTGGTTTTCCATGCCTGGAAAGCAGTGTGAGCATCAAATGTAGGATCTTCATATTCCAATCCAACTACCAACCCAACAGCAACTTTATTATCTTTCAGTCCGTAAACAAAACCACCACCGAATTCTTTCAAATTCAACGGATAACCCATGGTGTGATATACTTCGCCCGGTTTGATATTACCTTCGGGTACGCTCCACAATTCTTTTACACCCAATGAGTAAATCTGACAGTTTTTATCTTTTTCCAAATCGTATTTGGCAATAAGTTGCTTAGCCAGACTTCCGCGTGTTCCTTCGGCAAAAATAGTAAGGCTTGCTTCAATGCACGTTCCCGGCTGGAAATTTTCCATTTCATGACCGTGGTGATCCACACCTGTATCAATGGTTTTTGCACCAATTACTTTTCCGTCTTTATACAGAATTTCGCTTACTGAAAATCCGGTATAAATTTCCACTCCTTTTTCTTCGGCTTTGGTAGCCAAAAAGCGACAAACCTGACCCAACGAAGCGGTGTAATTACCTGCATTGCTCATGTAAGGCGCGTGAACCGGCAATTTAAACGAACCATTTTCGCTCAGTAAAACGGTTGAATCAGTTGCTACTTTGGCGTTGAACGGAATCTCGCTGAAATCAACATCCGGTAGTAAGGTTTTGAATACATCGGCTTTAATTACGGCACCCGAAATAATATGGCTTCCGATAGAACTTCCTTTCTCAATCAGAAGAATTCGTTTGTTCAGCCCTTTTTGTTTCAATGTGTCCGCCAGATGAATTGAAGTTGCCAACCCTGAAGGTCCACCCCCAATAATTAAAATGTCCGTTGAAACGGTTTCAACATTACTCATTGTTTTTTTGTGTTATAAATTGTTTTATTATTTGATTGTTGTTATTAGCAGTTTATGGATTGTAAATTGCTTATAAATAGCTAAATACGAAATAATTTCCGATTAGATATTTGCTTCTGATAAAGTGGTTAAGGAGTTTATCAGGAAGAGCCATATACAGTTACAAATGTATATATTTTCCTGAATAATTTCGGGGTCTGCAGATTTAATTTCAAAAAGTACAAGGAAGTTAGTTTTTTGAATTAATCGTTAATGAAGATTGTATTTTGCAATGTAGAGATTGCAATTTTCAATTTTCGCTACAAAAGTAATTGAAATAATTGGTCGACCAACTCAAGATCTCAGTATTTTGTATTAAAAAAAATTAAAATATGCACGTATTTTGGCTGTTTGTGCAACAAAATTGCTGTATAATATGTTTGCGAATATTTTTTGCATAAAATTACCGTGTGCGGACACAGAAATTATTATTTCAGGGAGGTGTTTTGTTTCGAAATAAAAATACCATTTTACATTTAGCAAGAGCTATTTATAAAATGGTATTTTGTAACCCCGGTGGGGGTCGAACCCACGACCCACAGATTAAGAGTCTAGATTTCGTATCTGATTATCAATAAATTACGAAGAATTGTAAACCTATCGATTGATTTTCAAAGAAAATTGAGAAATATTGAACTCATTTATAAGTTGAAATTTAATCCAATTTCTAACTCGATAAAATGATTCAAACAATGTTGGTTACATTGTTGGTTACAAAAGTACTTAAT
>CAIQOG010000418.1 GCA_903873355.1 uncultured Bacteroidales bacterium | reverse complement strand
GACTGATATCTGAGTATCAGCATCTTCAACCACCATATAACCGGCACGAGCCAACGCACGCAATGTCCAGTACATGCGGGTTTTATTGCCCGAAACCCATACTTTACGTGTCATGGGATAATTGAGGGAGAAATTGCCATTATCTGCATTAAAATAATACGATTTACTTTCGAAAGCTTTATTGAAACTGCCATTGAATACCAAATCTTCGGGCACACCAAACTCCACGCCACGCTCCGAACTGATTAACCAAATTCGGTCGGCAGCTTGAAGGGCCAGGTCAAGCTCGTGGGTAGAAAGCAGAATGGCTTTATCGGTTTTGTGCGCCAATCTGTGAAGCAGAAGCATAATTTCCACCCGGTTTGGCAAATCGAGATGTGCCGTCGGTTCATCGAGCATGATAATGGGCGTATCCTGAGCCAGTGCCCTTGCTATCATTGCACGTTGCTGTTCACCGTCGGACAGTTCGTTTATATTATGATGCATTTTATGTTCCAGATGCACCATTTCGATAGCTTCACGTATGATTTTATCTTCGTCTTCCGTAATATTTCCCCACCAGTTACTGTGCGGATGCCTACCCAATGAAACGATATTATAAACTGTAGCATTTTCAATATCAATCCGGTCAGTAAGTACCAATGCAATCTGCATGGCCTTTTCACGCTGTTTCAGGCGTGAGAGCTCTTTCCCATCAATAAATGTGTTGCCTGAAAGCTGTTTCTGAAGACCGGTAAGAGTCCGCAGCAAGGTAGATTTTCCACTACCATTTGGCCCGATTAGACACACCAACTCCCCTGCCCGCAACTGTAATTCCAGTGCTGACTGAATCACATCCGTTTTTCCTTTTTTGGAATAACCGATAGATAGGTTTTGTGTGGTTAGAATTGACATAGACCCCTAACCCCTTAAGGGGAATTAAGTTACTTCTTATTTTATATTTCTATCATACCCCGCATTTAAACCCAGAATTGAGTATTAAAGCCCCTTTAGGGTTTTGGGGTTGTTGTTTTTTATTTTCGTTTCAAAATTATCCAGATAATTATAGGTGCGCCAAAGAGCGCACTGATGGTATTTATCGGCAGCGTATATGCCGGTAGTTGCGAAATAATGTCGCAAAACAAAATCAGTGATGCTCCACAAAGAACTGTTGCGGGCATTAGTATTTTATGACTTGAAGTTTTGAAAATTCCCCGGGCAATATGCGGAATGGCAACACCCACAAAGGCTATAGGTCCTGTAAAAGCGGTAATTCCTCCGGCCAACAACCCGGTGGCAATAACAATCAAAAAACGCGTACCAACAATTGAAATACCTAAACTACGTGCATAGTTTTCACCAAGCAATAATCCATCCAACCGTTTTTGCAGAAAGAAAGCCATTCCGAGTCCAAGAATTGAAACGGGAAACAAAACCTGCATATACGTCCATGTAACTGCACTCAGACTGCCAAAAGTCCACATTACAAAAAGCTTGATAGCATCGGGATTGCTGAAATTCTGCAACACGCTTACAATTGATCCGGCAATGGTTCCAAACATCAACCCGACTATAAGCAGCGAAACCGCATTTTGTATCCGAAACGAAACACCAACGACCAAAGTCAGCACTACCGAAGCACCAATTACAGCAGCAACAATCAACGCCCATCCGCTGCTCACAAATGCCACCGGCAACACCGAAGCCGCCATCATAACCAATGCCACACCGAGACTTGCACCCGAACTAACACCCAGAATATAGGGATCGGCCAATGAATTTCGGAAAAGCGTCTGCATCATCAGCCCTGCCACCGAAAGCGAAGCACCTGCCAGTATAGCAGTAATGGCTTTCGGCAAACGGAAGTTTAGCAGTATCTCGGAATTTATACCTGTGTCACCTTTTCCGAAGAATACAGACATTATCTCCTGTAAGGATATATGAATGCTTCCCCACGCCAGATCGGCAAGGAAAAGCCCCAACGTCAGAAGCGAAAGGGCTGAGAATATTAAAAAGGAGCGGGATTTCAAATTATATTTCTACTTTAAAATTCAGTTTAACCTCATTAGCCGGAATACCTCCTCGAACTCCCCAGTTTTCCAAAGCTTGTTCATTCAAAACAATAAAAACATTTTCTTTGGAACAGATTCCGTTTTGCTCAAGTTTAACCGTTATTAGTTGGTAAAGTTTCTTTTTAGTGTCAACAGTTCTGCCCGAAAACATCGTAATTACCACCAGAATTTCGTAGGGGGATTTCATGCTGAAAAGTTCCGGTTTATACTCACAAACACGGATATTACGGTCATCAGCCGGAAGTTGCAGTGCTTCAATCACTGCATCCATTACCAACTCTTTTATTTTCAAAATAGTTGACAGTTCACGACCTTCTTTCAGTTCGATTTTTACTAATGGCATTAATTTTACGGTGTTTAATCTTTTACACAACGAACAGAACGACCATACAATTTTGTATTATAATCATTATGAACGTATAAATTATTGTATGTCATAAACCAGTAACGAACATCGGTAGAACTGTATTCAGTTGAAGTCCACCAGTAACCAAAATCACCAATTTCAGCAAAGGAACCACCGGGGCTGCGATAACCACCCGGAAGTGCTGTGAAACCACTTTCATTGGTTACATTTATATTTGTACCCGACCAGTGTGTAATTCCGATTTCTTTTAATTTTTCAGCAGCAACACCTTCACCACCCAGTTTGGCCACAAGAGTTGCCCAATCAGCGTTGGTAGCCACATGCCAGCCAACAGGTGCAATATTTCGGCTATCACTTATGGCACTCCAGTTATACAGTTTACCATATTTCTTTCCATTTATAGAATCATTATTATAATCGCACCATGCTCCATAATTTGCAGTACTCCAGGAAAGGTTAGATTTGTTGTTGGTAATCCCTTCACCGGTACGGTATCTGGTCGTTTTGAGATTTTCAACCATCCATGTTTGAGTTCCAATGGTTACTTTGTGATAAATGTTACCATCAAGATCAGTCAATAAACTCGCAACAACATTTCCATAAGCAGTTCCGGCAGCATTGGTGGCATAAGCACGAATATAATACGTTGAATCTGCATTTATTTTATCAATTGTACTTATAAACGTTCCTGTTCCTGTTCCATCCGTTGTTTTACGGTCAGCAATAGTTGGAGTTGGACTTGTACTCCAACATACACCCCGGGCAGAAATGGCAGCTCCACCATCGGAAGTAATAATCCCACCCGACTTACAGGTAGTTAGAGTCAGATTACTCACCTCAGTTGTACTGAGTACAGGAACTGTGATAATTGTTTCCTTTTTCTCACACGCCGTCAGAAACATTATAAACATTATTAAAGCAACAAGTCCGCTTAATTGAAGTTTTTTCATAAAATTAAATTTAAAACAGGATTAATTGAGGGTTTATCAAGATTTGTACAAAAGTAAAAAAACATTTGCAAAAACAAGGTAAGATTTTATGTATTTAAGTTCTAAAACAATTTGATTAATTCAAAAAATGAATGCTGTTATAGTGGATTGTAAATCAATTTTCTATTCCTGACCATTTAATATTCCCTCTTTGAAAGTCTCATCAAACTCACTAGTATAAAACACAAACCCAAAGATGCCTACACCAATCACTTTTGTTTTTCTATCTATGGTTATCGAAGTGGTGGAAAATACTCCGTAGCTTTTTGTACTTACGCCATTTTCAACCAGTTGATTAATCATTTCTTTTTTCAGTAATGTTTTCATGCCTCCACAAATCTTTCCCTGACTCTCATCTGTTCCGGGTATTTTATCAGTGCCCGATTGCTCCAAACCTGAATAAAGTTTAGTTTTTAGCAGCTCCTTATGTCTGTATGGCTTGGGATTTGTTGAAGCGGCAATTATAGTAATTCCCAAAATAATTCCCACTATAAGATTATCTTTTTTCATTTGTCAAATACTTTGAAGTTAATCCATCAAATTACATATATAATCAGTTTTCTATTTAAGTTTCTCTGCATACACCAGCTGATATCCCGGTAAAATCTCCGGATGCAGAATAGCAATTACATCCGAAAGCAGTAAATCGGGTCGTGCAACAGCGCTTTCCCAAAAATCATTTGCGGTAGAAGGCAACAGACATTTATTGAAATTATATACCTGTTTCAGTTTCACCGGGTGGAAATAAGCATGTTTGGAATCAGCTTTTAGCAAATCATCTATTGATTTGAAATTACAATTGAGCCACACATCAGTTTCCGAAAAATTTTTCAGTACCGTTTCCACGTTCAGAGGCAGACTTCCGGCTGTAGTATCGTTAGCATAAAAGTACGTTGCACCTGCATCAACAAAGAGTTTACCCATAAAATTCCTCCCCGAAGGCATGTACCATGTTCCACGAAAGTTTGAACCGGCCATGATGGTTGGTTTGATTTTTACCGCAGCTGCTTTGGCCTTTATTTCATTATAACGTTTGTCAACAGCACTAAAAATACTGTCGGCCAGCTTTTCCTTATCGTAAAATGCCGCCACAAACTTAATCCATTCCGCGCGTGCCAGCAACGAAGTTTCCATCCATTCGTTATTGAAAATCACCGGAATTCCGGCCTGCGAAACCCGTACAGCATAGGGGTCGTTCTGATTGTAACCGCTCATCATTACTGCATTGGGCTTGAGTTGCAGCGTTTTTTCCACATTGATATTAAACGCGTTACCCAAATCGGTAATCGTTCCTGCTATTATCCGACGGTTTATTTCGGAATTATAAATAATTTCGGGCGAACAAACTGCTGTAAGTGTTTGCATCTCACGCAGCAAACTCAGAAATTCGAAGTGCGTAACTGAAGTTGCTGCCAGCGTTTTCAGAGGAATTTGCACTTTTGTTCCATTGGAAGGTGTTTTAGTGTTGGTGTTTTTCACCAGGTAATAACGGGCATATTCAGTTCCTTTCACCCACGGACTGTACACAATCACTTCTTTATATTCGGGGAAATATTTGATTGCAAAACCCTGAGCATAAGTCAGCTTCAGGGTATCAGACGAGTGAGTTTGTGCAGTTTTAGATAACTTGTGCTCACAGGAAGTAAACAACAAAACAGCGAGGATTACAACAGCTACATTCTTCATTTTTTTCACATTTAAACGCAGAGAACCGCAGAGTTGGTGTCTCCGCGGTTCTCTTTTAAAACTTCTTTGCGAACTCTGCGGTAAATCTCCCGCAAAGGTAACATTAAATGGTAAATGGTAAATGAATAAATGGTAAATTCTTAATGTCCTTTCGGAACTACTGCCGCCGTTCCCGACGATTCCGGCTCTTTTACAAACATCCAGAAAATAACCGAAGTGGTAACCAGTAAACCGCAGAATTTGTTGATCCGGATCGAAAGCTTTACTGCGGGAGTATTCAGCAATGATATTGCTCTGCTGAAAACACTTGCAACGATTGATCCTGGTAATCCGTTATCAGTCACT
>CAIQOG010000417.1 GCA_903873355.1 uncultured Bacteroidales bacterium | reverse complement strand
GGTTATACTGCATGAACACGTTGTTCCAAATCTCAATTACCTGTGGGTGACTTCCGTTTACCAACGTCAGGCCGTCAATTTTAGCTCGTTCGTCGTTGTTGCGGATATCGATGTGTATCTCGGAGCAAGGGCCGCATGGTCCGGTATCGCCCATTTCCCAGAAATTGTCTTTTTTGTTTCCGTTGATAATACGACTTTTTGGAAGGAATTGTTCCCATATTGCAGCTGCTTCGTCGTCACGTTCAAGTCCTTCTGGCGCATATCCTTCGAAAACAGTGACATAAAGTCGGTCGGTGTCCAGTTTCAACACGTCAACCAGATATTCCCACGCCCATTCGATGGCTTCTTTTTTGAAATAATCGCCAAACGACCAGTTACCCAACATTTCGAACATGGTGTGGTGATAGGTGTCGTGACCAACCTCTTCCAGGTCGTTGTGTTTTCCGCTTACGCGCAGACACTTTTGTGAATCTGCAACGCGCGCATACTTAATCGGATCATTACCCAGAATAATGTTTTTGAACTGATTCATTCCCGCATTGGTGAACATCAACGTGGGATCATCTTTGATAACCATGGGTGCCGATGGAACAATTTTGTGGTCTTTCGATGCAAAAAAATCGAGGAACGATTGGCGAATTTCTTGTGAAGTCATATTTTAATTTGCTATGACCCCCTGCCCCCTGAAGGGGGTTCAAAGAGTCCCCTTTAGGGGATTTAGGGGTTCTAGGTTAATAATCTCAAATAAAGAATGCAAAAGTAGCTCAAATTTATTACTTTTGTAGCAATTGTAGTTGTAAAAATTGCATTAAAAGGTTGATTTTCTATTAGAAGCGATTGATTTTTATTTAATTTACTGAAATTTTTACCGGGAATCTTTTTCGGTAAGAATGATTTTTTCTTATGGCCAAAATAAAATTCCACTTCAATCCCGAAACACTGAGTTATGAGCAGGTTGAGCACACCATTGCTCACTGGCTTAAACAACTGGCTATTCATGCACTTTCCGGATTATCGCTGGGAATAATATTTTTCTTTATTTTTGTTTCTACTATCCAGTCTCCTGAAGAAAAACAACTTGTGCAGGAAAAGGCACATATGGAAGCTCAGTATAAGGTTCTTGAAAGGCAATTGCAGGAAGTTCGGTATGTTATGAGCGATCTTGAACAGCGCGACGACAATTTATACCGCGTTATTTTCCAGGCCGATCCAATTCCGTTATCAGTAAGAAGGGGAAGTTCGGCAAACACAGAGTATTATGAGAAATTGCTTGATATGACCAATTCGGAAATTGTGGTTGCCACTTCCAAAAAACTGAATGAGCTGAAAAAGGAACTTTATATTCAGTCAAAATCATACGATGAGCTGATTTTACTGGCAAAGAATAAAGAAACAATGCTTGAGAATTTACCAGCTATACAACCTGTTTTGAATAAAAATCTAACCCGTATGGCTTCAGGTTATGGATGGCGAATTGACCCCATTTATCACTCGCGTCGTTTCCACGCCGGAATGGATTTTACAGCACCAATCGGCACCAATATTTTTGCAACGGGAAATGGAGTTGTAGTAAGTTCAGGTTGGGAACAGGGTTATGGAACTTGTGTTCAGATTAACCATGGTTACGGTTATTTTACTCTGTATGGTCACATGAGTGCCGTCAAAGTACGTGCAGGACAGCAGGTAAAACGTGGTGATGTTATCGGCCTTGTGGGAAATTCCGGGAAATCGACCGGTCCGCACCTGCATTATGAGGTTCATTACAAAGGAACAATTATGAATCCGCAGAATTATTATTACCTCGATTTGTCGCCGGCTGAATACGATAAGATGGTTCAGATGAGCAACAATGCAGGACAGATGTTTGATTAGACCCCTAACCCCTAAAGGGGGATTAAGAAACTATAATTAAAATGATTGACAAATATATATCAAACAAAACTAACTCAGTTCCCCTTCAGGGGTTAGGGGTAGGTCCTATCGGCATTTTCGATTCGGGTTATGGCGGTTTGACTATTTTGGAGAAAATCCGTACTGAACTGCCTCAATACGATTATATATATTTGGGCGACAATGCCCGCACGCCGTATGGCACCCGTTCGTTTGATGTGGTGTATAAATTTACGCTGGAATGTGTAAATCAACTGTTTGAAATGGGTTGTCAGTTGGTGGTGCTGGCTTGTAACACGGCTTCGGCCAAGGCGCTGCGCACCATTCAGCAAAAAGACCTGCCATTGATTGACCCGAACCGGCGTGTGCTGGGAGTTATTCGTCCTACCGTGGAAGCGGTTGGTGCAATGACCAAAACCAAACATATTGGTTTGCTGGCAACCGCCGGAACGGTTCAGTCCAATTCCTATCCGCTCGAAATAGCCAAACTGCACGAAAACATCGTGGTTACTTCCGAAGCTTGTCCGCTGTGGGTTCCGCTGATTGAGAATAACGAACATAACACCGAAGGCGCTGATTATTTTATCCGCAGAAACGTGGAAAACCTCCTTGCTGCGGATCCTCAGATTGACACGGTGATGCTGGGTTGTACGCATTACCCGCTAATTGTTGAGCAAATTAAAAGTTATCTGCCGGAGTCGGTAAAGGTGGTTTCACAGGGTGAAATTGTGGCTCAAAGTCTGGCTGATTACCTCCAACGCCATCCCGATATGGCTGCCAAATGTACAACAGGAGCTTCTATTCGCTATCTTACCACCGAATCAGTGGCTAAATTTGCATCTTCCGCTTCCATTTTCCTAAATGAAGAAATTCAGGCAGAGCATATTGATGTGGGGTAAAAAAAACCGACCTCTTGCATTAAGCTGAGTGGTCGGTTTAATTGGAAATTCTTGGCAAGCCAAGCGGCATAGCCGAGCGGGGAATTGAATAATTGATTACGCCGGTTGCCAAAAGCAAACTTTGGGAGAAACGATAGCACCTTCAGTTTTCAGGGCTTTCATAGCTTTATCCACTTCTTTGCGGTCGAGACCTGTAAGTTCTGCCAGTTTTCCTGCATTTACCGGAGCGCCAACTTTCTTCATGGCTTCCAGTACAATTTGTTTTGTTTCCATAATCTGCTAATTTTAAGAATTAATACGAACCAACGGTCAGTGACCATCGGGAGGTAATTACACTAATTTTATAATTGAGTTTTTTTTAGTCTTTTATCTTGGTTCTTGCCTCTAAAATCTTATTCAATATTTTTCCTCACTTTTTTCAGAAATGCCTGCATACGCACCATATCTTTGTCATCAATTATTTCCATCAACGTTTTCAATTCTGCACGGATTTTCTCCATTTGATTATGCGTGTGTGGGTTGAATAGAATTTCTGCAAGCAGATAATCATCTTCGCTCAGCAATCCTTTAGCGATATCCATGTGGCGCTTAAAGGTCGTTCCGGGAGCTTCCTGTGGTATCATTACCGAAGCAAAAACCAGCGTTGATGCAAACGGAATAGACAGCGAATAAGCAATGGTTTCGTCGTGTTCCTCAAAACTGTATTCAAAAATCCGGAGTTTCAGCGAACCGTACAAATCCTTGAAAAATGCCTTACCCATGTGGTCGGATTCTGAGATAATAATGGCGCTTTGTGTACTCAGGTTATCGAGTGTTGCAAAGGTTGGCCCGAACATCGGGTGGGTGGATACATAGCGCATACCGCTTGCTTCGTAGTATTCCTGAATGCCTGTTTTAACCGAAGCAATATCCGATAGAATACAATTCTTTGGCAGATATGGCAATACAGCCTGAAAAGCCTCAATGGTATATTTCAGCGTTACGCAGTTGATAACCAACTCCGGTTCAAACGCACGAACTTCTTCGAAATCGGTCATGCGTTGGGTGTTGAACACAAACCGCAGACGCTTTGGATCAGTGTCGAAAAGCGCTACTTCGTGATTGATGCACAACACATCGGTAAGAAATGTGCCCATTTTTCCGGCACCAAGAACTAATATCTTCATATAAGAGGACCCCTAACCCCTAAAGGGGGACTTTGGGATTGTTTGAATTAAATTGAATGCAAAGGTAAATAAAATTTGCATTGATTGGCGGATTTTTGGTAATTTGCTTTTCTAAATTCCCCTTTAGGGGTTAGGGGTCTTCTTCTTCCCAAACTCCTTATCAATTTTCAGAAAAGGAATAACAGCCAGCGTGGGAATGGACAGAATCATGATCCAGATAAAGAAATGCTGATACCCGAACATGTCCTGCAGTTTTCCGGCAATCATTCCCGGAAGCATCATTCCCAATGCCATAAAACCAGTACACATCGCGTAATGAGCCGTTTTGTGTTCACCGTCGGCAAAGTAAATGAGGTAAAGCATGTATGCCGTGAAGCCGAACCCGTAACCGAACTGTTCAATGGCGACTGCAATATTTATCAGAATAAAACTGGTTGGCACGAACCAAGACAGATACACATAAGCCAAATGCGGCAGTGTGATGCTCAGTGCCATTGGCCAAATCCAGTATTTCAGACCTTTGCGTGAAGCAGCTATTCCACCCACAATTCCACCCAGGGTCAGGGCAATAATACCCACTGTACCGTAAACCAGGCCCACCTGTTCGGTGTTCAGCCCGAGTCCGCCGACATTGCGGGCATCAAGCAAAAAAGGCGATGCCATTTTCACCAGCATAGCTTCACCCAGCCGGTAAAGAAGCATAAAAGCAATTGCCAGTCCAATTCCTTTCTTTTGAAAGAACGAAGCGAAAGTCAGTCCGAATTCCCTGAAAATCTCTTTGGGACTGTTTTCAGCTTTAGTAATATCGGAATCAGGACGTGGAAGAATAAATCGGTGATAAATAAAGAACAGCAGAAATAAACCGGACAAAATAAAGAACGTGATGCTCCATGCCAGTCGAAGATTACCTGTATAATGTTCCAAAGCACCTGCAGCAATAATCAGCAATCCCTGACCCGAAATCATGGCCAACCGGTAAAAAGTGCTGCGGATGCCCACGAAGAACGACTGCTGCGAACTGTCCAACCCAAGCATATAAAAACCATCGGCAGCAATATCGTGAGTCGCCGAGCTGAAGGCAATCAGCCATAACACGGCCAGCGTTGCCTGAAAGAAAAACGTCGTGGGAATAAGAAACGCAACTCCGGCAAGTCCTGCACCAATCAGCAACTGCATACTTACAATCCACCAGCGTTTTGTTTTTATAATATCCACAAACGGACTCCAAAATGGTTTTATAACCCACGGCAGATACAGCCAACTGGTATACAACGCAATATCGGTATTCGAAATGCCAAGCCGTTTGTACATAATTACAGCCACCGTCATGGCAACCACATAAGGCAGACCTTCGGCAAAATACAGGCTTGGAATCCAGGTCCAGGGGGTTTTATGACCCCCAACCCCTAAAGGGGAGTTGTGGTTAATTTCGTTCAGTATTTCTTTTTTATTTTTTGTCATATAAAATTTTCAAACGATCATTAGTAATATTTCTTATTCCCCTTTAGGGGTTAGGGGTATATCCTCTTCAATCCCGCCCCCAGAAAATAATGCAACAAAATCTCATTGTACCGATATCCTTTCTCGCCCATTACAGCAGCACCAATCTGGCAAAGCCCCACGCCATGTCCCCAGCCTGCACCTGTAAGGGCGAAACGTTGTGGTATGCCGTTCACGATTTCCGCTTTATCCACCACAAATGCCGAGCTATACAGGTGCGAGTTGGATAACCATTTGCGGATTTCAAGTTCTTTGCCCACTATCACAGTTTGTTTGGTTCCGACTATTTTTAGTTCAATTATACGACCGGATTCTCCACGTTTTACAGGAATTAAATCAATGATTTCGCCAAATTCAATGCCCGAACGACGACAAATAATCTCAGAAAGTTCAGCCTGTGAGTACTCCCCTTTCCAGCGGTAAAAGTCCGTGGTTTCCTGGTCGTAATTATTCAGCACTTGCAAAAGGATTTTCTTATCAGAAGTATTACAGAAAGCTTCCGGACTTTCGCGTATCCATTTCTCAGCATTGGCTTCCACAGTCAAATCCAACTCATAACCTTCGGGTGTAGTGGGGTTGTCTATTACTTTGCTGAGGTAGGGGAGATGCTCTGGTGCCCAGCAGTTTTCGAAAGTTTCGGTAGCACCACCGCACGATTTACTGAAACGGGCATCACAGATTTGTCCTTCGTACATCAACACTTCGCCCCGGGTAGCCTCGATGGCTTTTTCCACCGCTGCGGTGCTGGCACGGGTAATGCCCTGATAGCGCTGGCAATGATCGTCGGCACAAACATCAAAATGAGTATGGGCATCGCGTTCGTACCACTTCGTGTAGTTGATAGTTGATAGTTTATAGTTTATAGTTTTTGTCTCAGAAAGTTGACTTTGTTCTTTATTCTTTATTCTTTGCTCTTGCAACGGGCATAATAACCAACTTCTCGAAATAACCGCATGTGCTTTCAATAATTCGTTGGAAGCGGTGGCACTCATTTCGCTGGAAATGACACGGGTGAGGTAATCTTCAACTTTGACTTGATTGATGGCTGTTAACAATTTCGTCGGAGACGAAATTGTTGGAGACGAGGCATGCCTCGTCTCTACAATGAATTTTAATGC
>CAIQOG010000416.1 GCA_903873355.1 uncultured Bacteroidales bacterium | reverse complement strand
CCAACGAACGCATTTCTTTGCCATCTATAGCATATATCTTTAAACTCACATACAAGGTTTTCGTTACAGTGAATTTTATTTTAGTCTCAAAGTCAGCCGGGTTAGGGTAATTCTGATCTAAAATTATCCCCGCTTCCGTATTGTTTTTTGGTTCGAAAGTTTCTGCAGATACATACGTTGGATCAATCATCGTAAATGGAACCCGGATAAACAAGGGCCGGTAAATCTCGACATTACTAAAGATATCCCAGAAATTCCCGTTTGTATTGTATGAAACTAGGAGTTTATCATTGTTAAATTGAATATGCGGAAATGCATTGTAGGTAAAACTGTTGGTATAGAGGATAGGTGTTTGATATAACAGTTTCTTATTATAGAAAGGTCCGTAAAGGAAACTGGAAGTAAAAGAGTTGATTTTGGCTGAGAGCCAGATTTCCTGGGTAATAAGAGCAAACTTATTATTTAAACGAAAAACACCATATTGCTGCGAAACAGCTTCCATACTGATGCGGTGTGTTATAACAGGGTCAGTTACCCAGGCAGTGCCGCTGAAAAATTCCCACGGACCTGTAATGTTTCCGGCAACCGCACGTGCAACATGCGGATAGCAAATGTGGTAAACGGTATCAGTTTCTTTCCGGCCATATATATAGGTATAACCGTTCTCAACAAAAACACTGTTCCCGTAACTAACACCATTGATGTCGAAATACGGGATTTTCGTCATATCCACCAGTTCAATAGCCGGATATGTAAAGCGGGTTAAATAAGCACCCGTATATTTATAATTAAATCCTGCCGGTCCGGTCGACAGTTTAAATTCTGAGAAAAATATTTTAAGCGTATCATTCTCCATCAATCCATGTTCGGGCCAGTACCAGATGGAATCAGGATCTTCTGATGGAACAAAAGCATCTGGACTGCTGAAAGTTCCTCCGTATATAGCCCTGAGGGAATCGCCGTCCTGAAGCAAAGCGCAATTACGGATAAATGAAGCTCCGGGTGCAATGGAGCTATCAGCATTAGCAGTCCCGATAAAACTATCGCCAAACAACCATAATGTTTTATTTGCTGGTAATGCAATTGAGAATGTTGCATCACCGGCTATCCATCCTCCGTTATACTTCCGGAGCAAGTAGTTGAAAGTGGAATCCGGAACAGCCTGTGAAAAGCCCTGGAATGAAATTCCAAGCATCAATCCAAAAAGAATCAAAGAATTTCGCATGGATAGCAGAAATTTAGAAAATAGCTGCAGCTATTTTACCCTTTCGAAAGTAAAATACCTGCAGCTGAAAGTATAAATATAACCGGTTAATTAACCACGATCTTCGAGCTTGAGGTATTAAGCCCGCTTTTCAGATCAACAACATACACGCCTTTGGGCAAGCTGCTGATATCGAATGAATTTGAACTTTTGAGTAGTTCTTTTGCCATAACAAGCTTTCCGTTTGAATTGAAAATATTCATTTGTACAAGCTGTGATTTATAACCATCAAAGTTCACATTCAATATACCCTGAGTTGGATTAGGGAAAACTGAAACGTTAGCTTTGCTTAAAATATCCTGAATACCCACCGGTTTGGTAACAGTGATCTGAATTGGATCGGTCATATAATCCGAAGGATTTCTGTCCCAATAGTTTTCATCACCAATGGAATACCTTAAGTAAAACACGCCTGCATTACTACCTGTAAAGATGCGTGGAGTAAAATACAGACTGTCAAACAAGGTCATATCAGCAATTACATTGGTTTTAGCTCCCCACCAGTGGTAACCGAACATGGCCGGTACCGAATCCTGTAATTTCTGAGATAGTTGTGTACTGTATACCAGCAGGCCGGTATTGTTATAGGCAGGGTCCTGCGAAATAATGGTGTAAGGAATGCTGTCCTTAACAGTCCAGCCGTTAGGGACTAGAATCCCAAATAATCCAAAGTCCTGCAGACCTGGAACTGTCCAGTCGTTTCCTCCGGCATCTTGTTTTGCAATAAGAGGCACATCAAAGTGACTGCTGGTAAATGCCTGGCTTGGCTGATTAACGGTTGTAAACTCGTAACAACCGACTAATACCATCGAAATAACAAACAAGGTGCTTGCTAATGCCAGCATGGTTGTTTTTTTGCTTCCGGCCAAAAAGCCTAGAGTAAATGTTTTTTTCATGTTCAATAAGGTTTAATGATTACTTTGTTTGAATGTTCATACATATGAATGCAATACACAAAAATACTACTCTTTTGTTTAGTTTCAAAAAAAAATGCTATTTAAAATCATATTTTTTTGTTATTGCAGAATTAAATAATTTATAATATTGAATAACATATAGTTAGAAAAACATAAAACCCAAACATTGCCATTTTAAAATAGTCAGGCAATCAAAATCTCTGAAAAATAATAGGGATACTTGCGTTTCAGTCTGCAAAACTCTAATAAAATAAGTGAGACATGCAAGCTTACATCCTGGTTTACATGTATGTAAAAAAATCGATATAAAAAGGAATAAAAAAGAAAATCAGTTAATCGCAAAAATATTGCAATTAACTGATTTTCAGAGCGGAAAACGAGATTCGAACTCGCGACCCTCAGCTTGGGAAGCTGATGCTCTACCAACTGAGCTACTTCCGCAATAGGCTTTTCAACGGTAAAACATAACAATGGCTACGCAATATTCTTCCCGCCTTTGGCAGCCTTCTGGTATGAATGACCTGGTTTTTCGATAATGTATAAACCAATGCCCTTCAATTAAAGGTCAAAATTATAGAAAGGAACGTAATAAAACAAATAAATTCCTTGTCAGAAATGTATCTGTTTCTATCGCAACAAATTACTAAATGCACTTTTTTCTTTCTATCGTAAAAATATGTTTTAAAACGCTCATTAACGAATAACCTACGCTTAAAGGGAAAAAATGAGCGCATGTACATTCATGAATTTATTGTAATGAGTTCTGATTACATTTGTAGGTTAATTTTAATAGGAATTCAAAAATG